>DLQI01000095.1 GCA_002478745.1 Rhodobacteraceae bacterium UBA7436
CTGCTCTCACAGAGTGGTTCAATTTCTGTGCCGCATGATGATTGACTTGATGTGCCTTTTACGGGTGTTTAAGTTTGTCTGACAACACCGTCTCAGCGGGTGAGAACAGTATATCGGTATCACGTTTAAGTATTCTGAATATAGTAATTCATCATTTTATTACATGGTTTAATCGCCCTATCTATAAGCAACATGGGAAATATTTGATGAGGAATATTAGATGTTGGATCGCTCTATTCTACCCGTCCCACGCTTGCAAACTATGTCGCGTCGTGTAGTCTTGTGCATTCCGCCTCAGAAACGTTCCTTCTTATGGAAGACAGGGTGCTCGCCGTGAATATCAACCAACGTCTCGCTTTGTCCGACATTGCTCAGGCTCATGAAGCTCTGGAAAGTGGCGAGACTACAGGCTCGACCATTCTGACGCCATGAACGAAAGCGCAAGTTTCGTACGGCCCAAAATCACCGTCTCACAGGCGGTGGTTTGGTTCTTGGCCGTGATTGCAATCTTCGTCATGGCCAAAACGGATGCCGCGGATTTGCTGCCTCGCGTCGCTGCTATTTCCGCGCTTGCAGTCGCGCTTTTCGCGACGCGTCTGCTGCCCGAAGTGGTCACTGCCTTGGGCTGTTTTTTATCTTTTATTGCTATTGGAGCTGCCCCGAACGAGGTTATTTTTTCGGGCTTTTCCAGCGGTGGTTTCTGGCTGCTGTTTGCAGGCCTTGTGATTGGCACCGCCATTACGACCACGGGTCTTGGCATGCAGGTTGCCTTGCGGATATTCCAACACACGGGAAATTCTTATATAAGGGTAGCTCTCCTGCTTGCGCTCAGTGGACTTGGTTTGGGCGTACTTGTTCCTGCCACGATCCCACGGATCATTATCATGGTGCCTATCGCGCTTTCACTTGCGAAAACGATGGGCTACGATATCGGGTCGCGCGGTCATGTCGGGCTAACTATGACGGCCGCGGTTGCAACGAACCTGCCGACCTTTGGTATTTTGACTGGGAACCTTCCGACGATTATCCATTTGGGCGCGTTCGAAACCCTATATGGGGTACGCACGTCCTACACTGATTATTTCGTAGAACAGGCGCCCATCAACTGTCTGCGTTTTCTAGCGTTACTTGCAGTGATGCTACCCTTCGCGCCTCCGCGATCCCAACGGCTGTCTGAGCTTGAAGATCCTACACCATTTACATCAGTTCAAAAATTTCTGTTCATCATGATTTGCGTGGCAATCCTGTTCTGGGTCACGGACAGTTGGCACGGCATTTCGCCAGCTTGGATTGCGCTTTCCCTTGCCGCGGTTTTGACTGTGCCTGCGTTCGGAATACTGGACGACAAAGTAATGAAAACCCAGATTGATGTGTCTCCTGCATTCTTTCTGGCTGCTGTTTTTGCAATCAGCGCGGTTGCGCAGCACACGGGTCTTAGCACGACAATCGCCGAGCAGTTGATCCCTTTATTGCAGCTTGGGCAAGGAAGCGATCTTCGTGATCTGTACGCGGTTGCAGGGCTGTCAAGTTTTCTGTCGCACTTTACGACCGCCCCCGCCGCACCGGCCATTCTCGCCCCACTCGCCGGCGCAATGGCGACGGAAACCGGTTGGACCATTGAGACGATTTCCATGACGCAGATCTTGGGAATTTCGACACCAATTTTGCCACATCAGGCCCCCCCATTAATCATATCGATGGCGCTCGCGCAAATTCCGATCGCGGCACTTTTGCGGGTGTGTGCCGGATTGGCGGTGACGGTGGCTTTTGTCGGGATTCCGTTGACCTTTGTGTGGTGGAATTATCTAGGATTGTTTGGATGAGCGTCACCTTTGCCTTTATACTGAACGGAGAACCATGTGAGGCTACAGACCTGTCGTCTATGTACTTGTTGTTTGCATTGCACGGAGCACTTGACAAAAAGGGTACGCGCCTTGGGTGCGGTGAAGGACATTGCGGGGCCTTTACTGTGACGCTTGATGGGACGCCCGTCACCTCTTGCAACCTGCCGATATCGACTTTGGAACGTAAAAACGTTGGCACGGTCGAAGGTGTGCTTGATCATCAATTGGCCGCTGCGCTTATTCGCAATCAGGCAGGGCAATGCGGCTAGTGCCTGCCCGGCATATTGACCTGCACTGCAGCCTTGATAGACCAAGGAAAATCAGCTGACGATATCCGTAAGGCGCTGGACGAAAACCTTTGTCGATGTGGCGCGCACGGGCGGATCATGGCGGCCATCGCAGAGGTCGCGCCGTAAACTTCCCACCCCCGATAAAGACCTTTCCGCTGATCAGCCAATGGCTGTCGTTTGCACCAGACGGTGCAGTCAACGTTTTTTCAGAACGGGTCGAATTGGGACAGCAGATCAGCATAGTTCTGACCCAGATTGCCGCGGATGAATTGGACGTAACGGTCGATGCCATCCGCTTGACGCCAGGCCACACCGATCTATGCCCAGCCGAAGGTCCGACCGTTGGCAGCTTGTCTGTTACCTTTGGGGGTCAATCGATACGCCTTGTAGCCTCAGCCGCTTGTGCGTTAATGCTGAATCATGCGGCGGAGTTGTTACAAACAACCGTCGAAGGGCTCTCCGTCCACGAGGGAGAGATCGTTAAGGACGGTCTCGAGACAAGGTTGAGTTATGCCAACCTTTGCAAGGACGTGAACCTGGACGTTCCAGCGATCGAGTACGCCGCGCCCAAGGCAGCATCGGAGCGTATATTAATAGGATCATTCGTACCTCGTGTAGATTTGGCAGCGCGTCTGACGGATGGGCTCTGGTTGCATGATATGACGCTTGACGGCATGTGGCATGGCCGCGTTATCTAGTGATTTGCACTGAATGGGCCGATGGGTGATCTTTCCAGCATCGACCTGCAAGACGATACCGAGCTCGTCCGAGATGGGCAGTACTTGGCCATCTTATCCAATAAGAATACACTGCGCTGTCCGAAGTGCGGCGGCTGGCGGATTTGATAGGCTAGGATTTCAAACCTGCATCGGATATTCATCCGATTGACGGGTTGGATGGTTAAATCGCAGAAAGCGAAACCTTATATGACAGTGACATGCTGGACGCGGGTGTAACCGAGCTCAGTGTCACCGTAACCAAACCTGCGCTTAATCATGGATCTATCGGCCCGTCTTGCGCAGTGGCGCAGTGGAAGGGCGATGTTCTTACTGTCTAGGCCCATAGCCAGAACGTTTTGCCTTAAAAGACTCTCTAGCGCATGTTCTGAACTATTCACGCGATAAGATCACAGTGATCTTTGTGCCGGGCGCCGGATTCTATGGGCATAGCGGTTCCAGTGATGTTGCACTTGATGCGGCACTTATGGCGCGTAGTACGGGCCGACCGGTGCGCAGCCTTTGGCAGCGGCAGGATGAACCCCTACATGCGCCATTGAACCCAGCGATGAAGACCAAGATGACCGCGCGATTGGACGTAAACGGGCGCATCGTGGCTTATGATGCGTTGGTCACAAGCTCGCCGCATTCCACCCGTCCCGCCGGTTTGAACGAGCTGAATTTGCGCGCCCAGCAGTTCATTTCAAAACCCATGCCAATGGCGCCGGGCAACGATGCGCAGCAACCCCAAGGTGGGGCGGATCGAAATGCTGTCCCGGGGTATGCAATCTCGGCCGTGCAGGTCGTACGCCAGCGACCCGCCTATGTTCCGTATCGAACTGTTGCGATGCGTGGCCTTGGGGCGTTTACTCAGGCGATATCTTGGTCGCTGAAAGAAGAAATCAGCTTTGCAGGTGGTCAGAACCTGACGCAGAACTGGGATGATTATCCAATCCTAAAGTTCTCTGAGGTGCCATGCATGCAGACTCGCCTGATCGGACCGCAAGACGCCCCACCGCTGGGGGCCGGTGAAATTTCATCAGGCCCGGCAGGTGCCGCGGTGGTGAATACTGTGCGCCACGTGTTGGGTGTTGTTACTGATCGATTGCCGCTGAGCCGGCATGCGTTCGTGGCGTTACTCAGCTAACGCTTGCGGCCGAACCAATACCTGCGTTTCTACTAACTAATGGCGATCGCTAAGACATCCTTGTCAACATGGGCGCGGTACTGCTCAAAATTGCTGGCAAACATATTCACCAATTTTCTAGCGGCAACATCATATGCTGCAACATCTAGCCATGTCCGACGCGGATCAAGCAGTTGACTGTCTACGCCTGAAACGTCTAAAGGCACCTCAAATCCAAAATTAGGATCGATGCGAAAAGAGCTATAGTCCGGGGGACCGTCCAATACGGACGACAGCAAAGCACGTGTCGCAGAAATAGGTATACGATTCCCGGTTCCATACGCGCCGCCAGTCCAGCCAGTATTTACCAGCCAGCACGTGGCGCCATGCTGTGCGATCTTGTCGCGCAGAAGTTTGCCATAGACTTCAGGGCGGCGTGGCAAAAACGGTGCTCCAAAACAGGTAGAGAACGTCGGCTCTGGTTCCGTCACGCCGCGTTCTGTACCAGCGACCTTTGATGTGAAGCCGGACAAGAAATGATACATGGCCAGGGCAGGGGTAAGTCGCGCAATCGGAGGCAGCACGCCGAAGGCATCACAAGTCAGCATGATGATATTCTTTGGATGCCCGCCCAACCCACTACGAGAGGCGTTTGAGATAAAATCTAGCGGATATGCTGCGCGCATGTTCGCCGTGTAGCTATCATCAGTGTAGTCAAGTTCGCACGTCCGAGGGTCACAAACCATGTTTTCAATAACGGTCGAGAACATGGTGGTGGTTGCAAAAATTTCAGGCTCGGCTTCGGCTGAAAGATTGATAGTCTTAGCGTAGCAGCCGCCCTCAAAATTGAAAGACCCGCTATCGGACCACCCATGTTCGTCGTCTCCGATCAAGGTGCGCCGTGGATCAGCCGAAAGTGTGGTTTTACCGGTTCCGGAGAGCCCAAAAAACACTGCTGTATCGGCAGGATTGTCCAATGCATGATTTGCCGAGCAATGCATTGGCATGACGCCCTTTTCTGGCAGCAGATAATTCAACAGTGTGAAAACAGCTTTCTTGTTCTCACCGGCGTATTTCGTGCCAGCAACCAAGATCAACTTCTGTTCTATGTTGAAGGCGATCACTGTTTCTGATCGGCATCCATGCCGCTCTGGGTCGGCAAAAAAACTGGGACAGTTGACCAATGTGTAGTCTGCCATGAAGCCATCGAGCTGACTGGCATTTGGACGGATCAACATGTGTCGGATGAAGAGATTGTGCCATGCTAATTCTGATATAACCCGCATGCCAATCTGGTAGCGCTGATCAGCCCCGGCAAACAGATCTTGCACAAAGTAGTCTTTGCCAACCATATGTGCACGCATATCAGCATGAAGGCGGTCGAAGGCATCGGGGGTCATGCGCGCGTTTGCATCCCACCAAATTATGTCTTCTGACATGTCAGAGACAACAATATGTTTATCCTTAGGCGATCGCCCCGTGAACTTTCCGGTATTGACAATCAGCGTCCCACCCTTGCCCAGGTGGCCTTCGTTGCGACGAATGGCGTGGGCCACAAGGTCGGCTTCCGTCGCGTTGTAGTAAACTGCACCAAGGTCAGCGTACCCTTGCTCTGCCAATGTCATTGAAGATTTCAAAAGGCCGTGGTCCATCGATTTTTCCTTCACTCGGAGAATTTAGACGTGCTTAGCGCAGTAACCTTTTCAAGAACAGACACAATTTTTGCGGTAGCGCAAACATCCCAATGTTATCGCTAATTCGTGTTTGAATAGAGGCCCCTTTAGGGGTAAAAAATGGTGATGGCAAATTTTGGTTATCGGGTAAGAGCAGCTTTGCCCATGCCGCTGGTTCTTGCATGTTCGTTGCCACGACCTTCGGAGTTGTGGCTTATGACAATGATCAATCAAAATCCCTTGTCAGCCGTTTAGTGCGCCGCGGATCAATTTGATTTAAATGAGGAACAACGCAACTTCGACCACGACTAAAAATACGTTTTGTGGGAGGAGGCGGGTCATTCGGTAGCTAAACCAAGCACCAAAAATCGCCACGGGTGACAAAATGGCAACGATGTGCCAGTCACTACTGTCGATCAATTCAAGCGCTATGTAGGGCGGTACTTTCATCCAACTGATGAGCGCCAACAGGACTGTGGACGTGACTGCAACATCATCTTCGGCAATTGTTGAGGCAAAACGTAAAGCTGAAACGCGGGTCCACCTGCGTGTGACGCAAAACTCGTAAATTTGGAAAGGCTACCCCAGAATAATCCAAAAGGCACGTCTACAGGGCGCGGCTCACGGCTGCCCCCAAGCGGCCCCATTGTCTCATTGCCAAGAATATCAGCCCGACACAGCCGATGATAATCCGCACCACATCTTCATCAGTATCACCAGCGAACAGCCAGCCTGCGAATACACCGATTGCGGCGGCTGGGATCAGGATGAATAAGTTTTGGATGGAATGGGATTCCCGGTATTTCCAGACCCCATAAACGTCGCTGACCAAATGTATAGGCAGAAGTAGGGCGCCCCCCCCCTGCATCGGTGACATGATCAAAGACATGATTGGAACGCTCAGGATTGCTACCATGGGCCATCCGCCCTTGCGCTGCTAACAAAGAAGGCGGCGATGGCAGGCCACAATCCAGAACAGGATCTGATCGCTCATAGGGTGAGATCTTTTCGTCGGTGGTTCATAGCCACAAACTCATAACAATTGCGGGCGTGCGGCAAGTCCGCGATTGCAAAAAGGCTAAATGAACCCGATCCAAACCCACCAAGCCCACGTCAAAGGAATGCCAACCACTGAGGTTACAAGCGCTGACACAAGGCATAGTCGCGTCAGGGCCCCAACTGGAATGCGTGCGATCGCTATTCCGATCAGCAAAGGTGGTGATTGGTACGGCAGGGCAGTTGTGGAAAAACCGACATTGTGGGCCATAGCGACTGCGTTGATTGACCATCCCGTCGCGTCACTCATCGACCCTACTAATGGCGCCAAAACCACAGGAGTCGCAGGGGCAATGGTGAGATGGGAAAGGACAGTCGAAAAAGCTGTGACGGCCGTAAAGTCCCAAAAGCTGTTGCCTTGTCCAAGGGCTAAGGCAGGGACAATAAATTTGGCAATTTTTGCACCAAGACCGATGTCGGTAATGACAGCACTGATGCAAAAGACAGCAGCGATTAAAAATGCGATGGAAAAGTCAATTTCGGTTTTCATGGCCTGCGGTGAAAAGATCCCTGCCGATGGCAATAACAAAACAAGAGCGGCAGCCAATGTGATCCACGCGGGCGCAATTCCGTGCCATGTATCGGTCGCCCAAAAAAATATTGCTAAGATCAGAAGCCATGATAGCCGCACTTGGCCAGAGGTCAGCGGCTCTGTCAGCTCTGTACCCTCTTGTTCTGAGTTGGTCGAAACTACCGTGCGACCGTAAGTCAGAAGCAACATCAGCAATACGGCAAAACGCACCGCGTTGATCGGAGCATTCTGGATAAAATAGGCCCCGTACGTGAAGCGCTCTCCATATAGTATGTCAATGGTTCCTAACTCGATAATCGTCGGAAGGTTGGCTGTGAGAAAGGCATAGGTTGGAACTAACGTCATCATCGCGCCAGTCATCAAAAGACCAGTGTGGCCTCGCGAGCCGGGGAGCAGGCCCATTGTGCCAGTAAGTGCCAATGTGATGGGCATCATCACGATAACCCGCGGAATGGCTGATGGCACCAAGGCCCCCAAAACGAGCCCGCCAAGCGACAAGACCCACACCGCACGGATGTAAGAACCACCCGTGTAGGCAAAGAGGCGGCGTGCAATCTGTGTGCCTAAACCTGAAGACGTTATCGCAGCCCCGATGACTAGACCACCCACCAAAAGCCAAAAGCCGCTGGTCGCAAATCCTGAGAAGATCACGTCTTGTGGGGCGGCTCCGATTGCAAGGAATGCCAAAAAAATAACCAACGCTATTGTCGCTTCGGGAAGGCTGCGCGTGGCAAAAGCAGAAATGCCAGAGATTGAAATTGCGAGAACCTGTAAAGACGCGTTGGACGTCGTAAGGATACATACAAGGGAGATGAGGGCAATCGTGGCCGCAAAGCCCTGCGCGATGCTTATCCTTGGTAGGTCGCCGCTCAAGGCGCGGTCACGTTTCGCCGTTGGTGTTTCGATAGACCTCAAAGATTGCGGCGGTGTCATAATCCATCGGCACAAGCGAATAGCTTTTTTCATATAGATCTGAAACTGCATCAAACATTGGCGTGCTGATCTCTTGAGCGCGAATATCGGCTCCGATGATGGCAAGGTCTTTTTCAAACATAGCCATATGGGCCGTTGCTGGTGTGTAATTGCCCGACATCATCAGAGGCATTCGCAAATCAAGCATTTTGGATTGACCCGCACCCTTGGAAAGAAGCGAATAAACGACGTCACGATCAAGCCCGAGCGAATCTGCATAATGCAACGTCTCGGCTGCTGCGCAATTGTGCAATGCGACAGCGTGGTTGGCGATGAACTTCAATTTTGTGCCAGCCCCAAAGGCACCCGCGTCTATGATCGTGTGGCATAGGTAGGCCATAAACGGCCTTGCATGGTCTATCGCATCTGTCGGACCAGAGGCCATGATCACTAGATCAGCCATTGCGGCCTGAATACCAGTCCCACTCACTGGTGCATCAAGCAGGATTGCACCACCCACTTCAATGGCCTCGCGCGCTGCAAGTTTGTCGGCCATCGCAAACGTTCCGGTTTCCATCACGACCTGACCTGGCTTTAGATACTTCATCAGGTGCCAGCATACGGACGATAGTACCTTGGGCGAGGCGACGGAGATAATGATGAGATCACACTCGGCAACCCAAGGTCCGACCACCTCGTACGTCGTGCCGCCCGCCGCTTCAAGTTGGGTGCGCCCCTCTATCGCAGGATCGACCCCGAGAACATCGAGCCCCGCCTTCAGCAGGTTGGCCGCGTACGCACTGCCCATGATACCAAGGCCGATTATGCCAACTTTCATATGCCGCCCCCCATTTTACCGTTTGAGTCCGAACAGCTTCAGCGCCGTCAACCCTGCAACATTGGCCTTGTCTGCATCTGACAGATTGGACCCTGCGATGTGGCCAACGGGATCGTAGTCTGCCATGTCAAACGGATAGTCGCTGCCCATGATGATCTTGTCGGACCCATATTGGGCGACCAGATATTCTAGCTGGTGATTAGAAAAGACTACATTGTCGAAGTAAACCTTCTTTAGGTAATTTGTTGGCGGCTCGGGCAGGTTTGCCTCACAGTCGCGTCGTGCGCCCCATGCGTGATCGATCCGGCCGGAGTAGCTGGGCAAATACCCACCCCCATGCACTGCAAAAATCTTAAGGTCAGGCAGATCGCGCAACAGGCCGTTGAAGATGATGTAGTGCAGCGCTGTTGTCGTTTCGAGCGGATTTCCAATGACATTCTGGAAATAGTATTCAGAGTAACGCTTACCTTCGGTAAAGCCGTTGGGGTGAATCATCACAACCGCGCCAAGTTCTTCAGCCTTTTTCCAGAAGGGGCGGAACTTGTCGGCACTGATCTCTTCGCCGTCCATGTTGGTCAGTAACATCACCCCTTTGAGGCCAAGGCCCATCGCGCGTTCCAGTTCGGTCGCGGATTCTTCGGGATCTTGAAGCGGCACAGTCCCAAGACCAGCGAACCGATCAGGATCGCCTGATACCCATTCTGCCAAGCCGTCATTGACCATGCGTGACGCGATCGCCGCATGTTCAATCGGGGATTGGTAATAGCATTGGGGTGGGGGTGGGGCGACAATTTGAATATCAATGTTTTGTGCATCAAGAACGCGCAGGCGATCATCACGATCTTGCATCGCGACGGGGCCACGGTCGGCCTCCTGCTTGGCGTTGACCATGTTGGTTTCTTCGTTGGCGTGTTTGATCATTGCGATCCGTTTTGGATCGACGTGCGGCACCATGTACTTTGCCGCTTCCGGGATCAGCACATGGGCGTGG
The DNA here is from genome assembly GCA_002478745.1 of Rhodobacteraceae bacterium UBA7436. GTDB lineage: Bacteria > Pseudomonadota > Alphaproteobacteria > Rhodobacterales > Rhodobacteraceae > Ascidiaceihabitans. Next base: position 9,979 of record DLQI01000095.1, read on the forward strand.
CTGTCTACTGTGGTCGTAGACAACTTGCCTATCGCAGGTGGCAGAGGGCGCGCCGAAGTTGGGCCGTAGCGGTTGATTTCATCGCCTAGGGTGGGCGTGTCGATGGTGCTGTGTGTCATGATGCGAATCCTATGATTTGTGCGTAATAGGCGACGTTTGTTGCGCCGGATGCCAACGCCCGGCGCAACAATCTTTGTTTAGTTGGCTTCGAGCCAAGCAGCTGCGGCAGCTTCGACCTGTGCTTTGTCAAAGTCGTTGGCCGCATCGATGTATGTGTCATTGAGGAAGGTCGAAACGTCGACTACATTTTTAATTGCACCCGATGACAGCATGCGTGGCTGAACAGATGTCCAAACGTCCGCCTGCAAATCACCCATCCGCTCGGTGGTGGAAATGTTCATTGGCAGAACGCCTTGGAACAGACCCATACCAGCGGCCTCGACTTCCCATTCTTCGGGAACTGCCGCACGCAGCATCGCCTCAACTGCATCAGGATTGGTTGCACCAACGTGCATTCCTTTGGACCATGCGCGGAAGAACCCTTCCATGGCCTCACGCTTTTCTTCGATCATGTCAGCGTTCATCGCCAAAGTATTAGCAGGACTGGCGAGCAGTTCTTCAGGCGTTACGGTATCAATCTCGATCCCGTTGGCGACAAGGGCCGCCCAGTCAAAGACAGACCCCGAAATCGCAGAGACGTTGCCGTCACGGATAGCTGCGGCCAGCGTTGGGCCACTTTCGCCCAGAACAACGGTTTGAACATCGTCAATCGAGTGGCCCGTGATATCGAGAGCCGCCTGCAAGAACGCGCGGTCACGGTCTGACACTAGACCCACAGTTGTCCCGACAAGGTCATCCATCGATGTATATTCGCCGCCAGCCAGAACTGCGATGCCTTCAGGTGCGTTCTGCATCACTTCGTATACAGTATTGATGTTGGCCCCTGCATTGATCGCATTGATCGTCTCGTTGGGGTCCAGCATTGCCAGATCAGCCTGACCGTTTTGAATGAATGCCACATACGGAATTGATGTGTCAGAAGGCAGCAGGTTGACCGTGATACCTTCGTCTTCGAAATACCCAAGCGCTTCGCCAACAACGAGCGGGAAAAACACCGCAGAGCGAGGGGTTGGTTTGATTACGCTGATTACGGTGTCCTGCGCGAAACTTACGCTTGGCAACGCGGCAAAAGCTACAGCCGTTGACAGCATCGTTACTTTAAACATCTTCATTTTCTTTCCTCCTAGAAAAGTCGTTTGTGCGCGTCATTTCTTCGCCTGGGCGGCCCAGGTACGTGCCCGTGCGCGGGACGCAGCCGCGCGCCGGGACTCACGACGCCAGAACACAATCCGGTCGTCGAGAAATTCCATCGAATAAAATAAGATCAGACCAATCACCGTCATGCTCAGAAGCGTCGCCAGTGACGCTGCCATGTTCAGTTGGAACGAAAAGCGGCTCATCAGGACACCGACGCCATCGGTGGCTTGCGCAAATTCCGCGACGACCGCGCCAATTAAGGCTGTCGTCAGGCCAATCTTGAAACCCGCGAACATCAGCGGAAGGGCCGCGGGGGCTCTCAGTTTACGAAATACTTGAACGTTAGACGCGCCGAGGGAATTAAACAATTCTTCGCGGTCTTCATCGACCTGAACCAGACCTGTTAAGGTGTTCACAAAGATCGGAAAGAATGAAATGATCGCTGCCAGTGCGATTTTTGACCCCATCCCGTAGCCGAACCAAGCGATAATCACGGGGGTCAATGCGATGCCGGGGGTTACGTTCAGCACAACGGCATAGGGCGTGACATACCGGCGGAAAGGGTCCCAAAGGGATGATGCAATCGCAAGACTTACGGCCACGCCTGCACCAATCGCAAAACCGACCACGGCCTCAGTTAGGGTGATGAAAAAATGCCGATAGATCGTGCCTTCGGTGATGTATAGTTCAACAATTGCACTCCATATTGCACTGGGACGGGGAATGATGATGGATGTAATTAAACCTGTAGCAACCGAGATTTCCCATGCGCCGATGATGACTGCGAACAGCACAAAATGGGGTAGGAACCGGACACCAATGTCCAGAATGCGGCCAGAGAGAGGGATCGGCTGATCAGACACGCTCATGGTTCCACCATCGTGCGTTTGCGTTTTGAGCTCATCCGTTCCCGCCCGCCTTCGTACTTCCAGTAGGCGATATAGTGATCGAGTTTTTCCATACCCTTGAAAATCAGGAAGCCGATGATCGTCAGGGTGAAAATGCAAGCAAAGGCCGATGCCATGTTTAGGTTACGCGTATACACGAGGATCAGTGAACCGATCCCCTTGTCGCGCTGGATGAATTCCGCAACCAATGCACCAGACAAGGCGGCGGTCAGTGCGAGGCGTTCGCCAGCCATAATTACGGGAATTGCATCTGGCAGCACCAGCTTGCGCAGAATTTGGGTCTTTGAAGCGCGCATGGATCTGAAAAGTTCTAACCGTTCTTCGTTTACATTAATGACGCCAGACAGGGTGTTGATGAAAGGCGCAAAAAAGCAAACCAACATTATGATCGCCAATTTAGAGTTTACACCAAACCCGAGGGCCGCGATCAGCAACGGGGCCACCGCAATACGCGGCGTCGCTTCTAGCACGATGACATAGGGTTTCAGGAAGCGGCGGATCACCGTATTAAAGCCGACGAGCGCGCCAAGACCGATGCCAAGCATAGATCCGAGAACCCAGCCTATGATTACAAGGCTAATGGTTGAATACAGGTGAAACCAAACGTTCGCATTTTGGAAATAGATCAGCCAGAAAGAGCGTATGATGTTGGAGGGACGGGGATAAAACAGCGGGTCAAGCCATCCCATCCGAGAGCCGAGTTCCCACAGAAGGGTCAACGTCAAAAAGATACCAACATGCTTGGCGATACGACGATTGCGCAAGCTGCGCTCTAATGTGTCGACAAGGACTTCAGAAGTGGCGTCTTGCACGGCCATTATACGGCCCCTAATGTTTCGCGAACGTCTTCCACCAGCTTGTTAAATTCAACGGACGTCTGGATTGAAAGCGGACGTGGGCGTTCAAGATCCACATTAATAATCTTGGCCATGCGACCGGGCCGCGATGTCATAACAACAACTTGATCGGCAAGGAAAATAGCCTCTGTTATATTGTGGGTTACAAAAATGGCCGTCGCCCTGACCTCGGCCACGATCCGCATTAGTTCGGTATTTAAATGTTCACGGGTAAATTCATCCAACGCGCCAAATGGCTCATCAAGTAACAAAATATCCGCTCCGGTTTGCAAGAGGCGTGCCAAGGCAACGCGTTGTTGCATGCCGCCAGACAGTTGTGCGGGGAACGAAAACGCAAAGTCCTCAAGCCCGACAAGCTTTAAGAGATCTAAGGCGCGGTTCTTGTCGGCCTTAGAAGGTGTTCCGTTGATTTCAGTTGGTAAAAGCACGTTTTCCAACGACGTTCGCCAGTCAAGCAGCGTCGCCTTCTGGAACATCATGCTGATATCGGCGCGGGGGCCATTGACAGGCGTGCCGTGGACTTCGATTTCACCTGACGTTGGTTCGATCAGACCAGACACCAATCGCAGCAACGTGGACTTGCCACAGCCGGATGGGCCTACCAACGACACGAACGATCCGCGCTTGATGTCAAAATTCGCATTTTCCAACGCAACAACGGTGCCCGCAGCAAAGGTTTTCCCGACATTAAGACCAGACACAACAACGTCGCCTGCGGCAGCCATGGATTGTTCATGCTTAACCATGACCCACTCTCCATTTTGATCCAACTGAAATGTAACCTTGATATATCACGATGTGGCCTATTCCTTTATCTAACGACGGTGCGGCTGTTGAGGCCACGCATGATTTGGCTTTGCGATTTGCGAATGTGCTTGCCGGACAAGCGCGCGGCCTTGCGGCCATCGCGGGCCTGCAGCGCGTCAATTATGTCGTTATGATCTTTGAGGGCGGCAGCCATAGCCGCAGCCTGCTGGCGGCGTGAAGACAAAGACACAATGCAAAGCCGCTCATAGTTATCCATCAGGCTTTGCATAACCGCCGATTGGCGGGCGTTGCCCGCGAGTCGGCAAATTTCGGCGTGAAAATCGCGGTTGTAAGCGGCGAAGGACCGCAATGTTGCCATATCCGCCACGCGAAATTTGTTCAGGGATTCAAGATCTTTGTTTACGGCTTCGGCCACGACTTTCTTAACAGCGGCCTGCTCTAATGTTTCGCGTAGGTCCAAGATGTCATGCGCGTCACCGACAGAGATGGGCACGACACGGTGGCCTTGCCGTGATGCTATTTGCACCAGACCTTCAAATTCCAGCTTCTGAAGCGCATCGCGGATCGGAGATTTTGAAACACCATATTGCTGTGCAAGCTCGCCTTCGCGCAATTCAGACCCAGGCTGGAGCGCGCACGACATGATAGCGTCACGCAGCTCGTCAAATATGCGATGGCGTATTAGACCGGTTTGCATGCAATCCTCCTGATATTCCACAGAGCGTAGTTGAGGGCTTTAACTTAGGTCAATTCATACCTTGTTATAGTCAGTATCGAGAAACCCGATAGCAGTGTATGGCCCTAAAGATGAACTGCCTCCCCTGTTTCGGCGGACTGCATGATTGCGTTTAAAACCTTAATATTGTGCAGTAATTCGAAGTCGGAGTAAGGATATTCGGCCTCACCACGGATCGCCGCACCAAAGGCTTCTAGGTTAGCTGTGACACTATCAGTCCAGTCAAAAACCTCGGTTTCGGTATCCTCAATGCTGCGATATCTTTCCATTGTGGACTTGCCACCCGGCGTGTCTGGGTGCGTCGCATTGCGAATCTCTACCCACATTTCGCTGCCAAATACATGGGTGCGAATGAAATGGGGGGTGTGCAGAATTGCCTGCAAGGTCGCTGTCATTCCAGCCTTAAACTGCAACTGGACGGTGACAACGTCACCCGTTTCCCAACCCAAACTGCGGTCGGCAGTAAAGGCGTGTAGCGACGCGACAGGGCCATAGAACGCGATCAGAAGATCGGTAAGGTGAATGCCCATCTGCGTCATTCCCGCTGCTGGGGCAAACGCCTTTGAGGTCCGCCAACTGTCGACCGTCAGGCCAATCAGCTTGTCATGACTGAACGCCATTTCCGTGTGCATGATCGTTCCAAGTGCACCGTCATCTAGCAGTTTGCGCAGGGCTAGAATTGCGGGCTCAAATCTGCGTTCATGGCCGATGCCAAGGACAAGTCCGCTAGCGCGACAGCTTTCCACGCTTTTACGAGCATTGGTGGCAGAAAGGGAAAGTGGCTTTTCGCAGAATACATGCTTTCCAGCGTCCACAGCCTGCGCGATCTGGATATCGTGCAGATCGTTGGGCGAGGTTAGGATCACCGCCTTTACTATCTGATCGGAAATAGCATCATCATAACTGGAAACAGGTGTCAGGCCGAGGGCCGCGATGTCCCCGTGCGCGCTAACCATGGGTTCCACAACGCAGCGCAAATCGAATTCTGGATGGTCCTTTAAACGTCTCGCAATATGCTGACCCCACCAGCCAAAACCAACCAAGGCCGTGCCAATCATGTCTTTTTACCCTTTTGCGCATGAACTCCGACGAGGGAGCAATCATAGTCTGCCCAACCATCATCCGCAGCGGCCTGTGCCATCGCGAGAGCTGCAGATACCACACCAGAAGGCCCGCCCGTCTTCTCGGCAAGGTCACACATCAATTTCAAATCTTTCACGCCGTTGGTCATGCTAAGGCCCACCGCGCCGGGGTCACCCTCTGTCATCATCTTCAAAATCGGTGGTACACGTTTTTGGGCCGGAACAATGGCGCCGGAACTGTCGGTTAGGATATCAAAGACGAGGGCTGGGTTGATCCCTTTAGATAGGGCCAGACTGGCAGCCTCACCCAATGCGCTCCAGTATACCATCAACGGAAGATTTACGGCCAGTTTCATAGCCGCACCGGCCCCCGTAGGTCCTAGATATTCCAACCTGCGTGTCATCTTGTCCAAAAGTGGGCGCGCAATATCAAACGCTGACTGTTTGCCAGCTGCCAAACCCATCAATTGTCCAGAGCGGGCAGGGACCACATTACCACTAACTGGACATTCAAGGAATAGGCCACCTCGGGCCTCTACGGCCTGTTCCAACGCGATGACTGTTTCGGGTGAGGTGGTGCAAAGCTCAATGACCGTCTTACCAGTAAGATTCGCTTCCAAAATCCCACCGCGCCCATCATAAGCTGCTTGCAGGGCGCGATCATCTGCGAGAATGGACAGCACGAGGTCGGCTGATTCAGCGACAGCGCATGGCGATTTCATAATCGTGCTGTTAGGAATCCCCTCGGCCTTGCTGGAGGTTCGATTCCAAAGAACGAGTGTTTCGCCCACCTCGCTGAGGTGTTCCGCGATTGGTCGCCCCATATTTCCCAAGCCTACAATGCCAACGGTCATGCCAAAGTTCTCCATTGTTGCGTGTTTTACCTTTTCACAAAAACATGGGATGCAGAATCATATTTTCTGATGCAGCGGTTCGGGATTTCCTATATCGTTACCAGAAGTTTTATCGGCCAGAATTTTGGCAATATGCTGGATCAGACAGTCTACAAGAAGGCGGGCGGCCTGTGGTTGTGCGGCTTCTGTTTTCTCAACCAATACATAGTCCAGGCTGATAGGCGGATCCTTGATCGGGTTCAAGCGACGCACGTCGCCTAATCGATCTCGATGACAAATCGCCCAAGGTAGGATTGCAACCCAATCTGTTGCGCCTATCATTTCGAGAGTTACCAACATGCCGTCCATTTCCAAAAGCTCAGCAACATGAATTCCGTGCGTGTTCAGTAACGTATCAATCCGTTTGCGCCGGACATTTAAGCGCGACGGAACAATCAATCGGGCGCCTTGCAAGGAGGAAAGTGGCACTTCTATCATATGATCATGATCTGAGTGAGATGTTGCATTCGATACAAGCATTTCACGATCACGGCCAACAAAACGCGCAGTAAGCCCAGACGGTACGTCTGTCGAAGGTACGAGCGCAAAATCAAGCTCACCGTCCAGGACCCGGCGCATCAGCGAGTAGCTATACTCTTCCAGCAACGACAGCTCAACATCCGGAAATTCTGATTTGAACTGTGCAAGTGCGGGAATAAGAGCCGATCGTGTTAGCGACGGGATCATGCCAAATCGTACCAGCCCCGCGACTCCACCTTGCATTTCGCTCACGGATTTTTCTGTCGCCATCAAGGCTTTTAATATACTTTGCCCCTCGCGGTAGATGATCTTACCGGCTGGAGTTAGCATGAGTTTCTTACGCTCACGAATTAGCAATTGAGTGCCGAGGGTTAGTTCAAGTTCCTTCACTTGTGTAGACATTCCCGATTGAGTTGTGTTTTCCCGCTCAGCTGCCCGACTGAAGGATTGTTCTTCAAACACAGCTACAAAAGCCTGAAGTGCACGTATTTTTATGCGAGGATAAGTCATTTCATTCTAACTAATAAACCGATATTAAGACTTAAGTAGCATCAAAAATTCAGATAAGTCTAGCAAAATTGTAAAGATCGATGGTCCAGTCAAGAGCACGCCAACTCATTCAAAAAAACCACACGTTGAAATGGGCAGGGTGTATTTGTAGGTACTGTCAGGCAAAACTAACTTGAGACGGGGCGGGCGGTTTCGTAGCCTCGCCGTATGATAAACGCTCTCCATTCAGGTACTTTAAAACGAGCTCAGAGATCATCCG
>DLQI01000130.1 GCA_002478745.1 Rhodobacteraceae bacterium UBA7436
ACAACATATAGATATTCACTATCGAGCAACACACCCTTGCCAAGCAGGCTCAGCGTGTAACAAACGGGGACAAACTGACCTCTCATGACCAGTCGTTCCGATCTACAAAATGCAGCAAATCATCCATTCGAAACCGCATACTTTTGCTGATACGAACGGCGTGCAAATCACCAGCAGAAACCAGACGCTGGACGGTGCGGACAGAGACGCTCAAAAACGCAGCCGTCTCTTGCGGTGTGAGCAAGCGGACCGGCTTGGAACTCTGGCTGTGATCAGACATCGTTTAAAGTTCCAGTGTCGGTGGGAAGGTTTTTTGCGCATGCCAATTGCGCTGCACCAGCGCGTTCAATTGCGTCAGCAGCAGCATGTCGCGCCAGCAGGCGTACAATCGCGAGAAGAGGCTCTTTGGGATTTTCAGCAGTTTGCTGTGCAGTGAATGGGATGTGGTTCTGTGTCATGCTCCAGGTTTAAAGGTCGCATGATCTAAAAAGGTTGGTAACTTATCCGTCCAAAACCATGAGTGTTATTTTGGCGCCTTTAGGCGTTGTCCAGTTGCGGCGCGATCAAGTTCTCTTGCTCCATTCAGTGTCATATGTGGTTTAATAACCTTGATGCTTTCCAAAAGCAGTTCTTCATAGGAGTTCATCTGTCTAGGCAGGCGTTCGGCAGATGTGTCGCTTGTCAGTGTTGGCCTTTTGCCACTTGCTTGTGTGTAAACCCGGCGGACAGCATTTGCGACGTCATGCAGACTGTGGTGATGACCACCACCAGGCTTTTCGCGGTGTACTGCTCTTGTATGGTAAATTGCTTTTTTAAGTTCATCCAAGTCTCTTAAAGATCCTAAGTCTAGTTCGTTCAATCCTATTTTATGGTCACCGCTAATCTTGAGGCGAGCATTTAAAAAGTGTTTGGTTACCTCATGAAGCTCAAAAATGCGTTCCCGCAGACGCTCTGGAGTAGGGGGCTTAGCTCGCAAGCGTTTTAGGAAATTATTAAGCTTGCGTAGTTCGCTGGCCCATAAATCGCGTAGGGCGTCTTCCCCGTCACATAGCTGGTCATACAACGCGCGTTCAAGTTCCTTACGAATGATCTCGGAATAAAGGCCAACGTAACAATTGGGATCTATTCGTTCCAATGCGGCATCCACAGCAACCAACTTAATTGGTTCAATATGCGGATATTCTGTAAGGCCGTTTGTCATGGTAATAGCGTAAAGGAGACGCTATTTAAAAAATAGCAAAACCCAAATTAATTATTTCTCAGAAGCAATACCTTTGATTTTGTAATAGGCTTCCAAAAATCCTCTAGGATTACGCGATCATCGCGACTGACACCTACTTGCGCCACCATACCCAGAACGATCGTGGCTGGTGTTTAATCTGCAAAGGGCACTGCAAAAACAATCAGGAACTCCACTTCTACGCACGCACCAATTTCAAGCTGAACCGTGCCGCTGCTCTCGCTGAGTGGCTCATACGGCCGCAGATTAATAGTTTCGGCCTTCACCAGTGCGGAAACCGATTTTCGAAAAAACTCGACAGCTTGTAGGAAAGAGCCCCTTTGATCCATGACTTCAGTACGATCAGAGGCGATACCCTTGCCGGGCTTCCATCTTGTGGATGATATCCTATTACATGCTTGGTTTCAGCGATGTCCCACCGCATGCCGGGGTTATCTGACATCAAATTCAATGCAGCAAACTGCACGTCTTTGGCGCAGATAGCCGCGCGCATTCCATTTAAGAAGTCTCTGTCGCTCAGCCACATTTCCTGACCCCAACGGCCCATCGCCATGTGAGGGCCAGGCTGATTGTCGTGTGTCCACTGAGTCCAGCCGATGCGCAGGCAAATGACCGAAAGCCCATGATATTTAGCAAAATACGCCCCAGTTCGTTCGCCAAAAAGCTTTGACATACCGTAAGCGTTCAACGGACCCGGGGGTGTGGCACTGTTCAGCGGATCATCTGTGAACCGTTTGTCGCCATGGATCCAGTTTGAGCTGGCAAGAACAACCCGTTTCACACCATGGGCCGCCGCATGGTGGTAGAGGGTGAGCGTCGCGTCCATGTTGTGTTTGATCGCTGAGGACCACGTTGCAGCAGGTTCACGATCGCCAGCAAGGTGCACAATGACATCTACGTCCTTTAGGAGGGCAATCCAACTGAGATTACCAGAAAGGTCCGCCATGTGAATGTGAGGATGATCGACGGGGCGGATGTCGATGCCTGAAACCGTATTGTCCGCTTCCTGTTCAAGGGCATCAAACAGCTTGCGGCCCAAATGCCCACCGGCACCTGTGATCAGGACATGCATTTGCGGAGTTCCTTGCTAACAGTGTCGGTCATTGGGTCGCCCTTGGGCCAAATTCGAAAGACTTGTTGAAACTCAAGTGTTTCACCATTGCCTAATGTTGTCAGGGGTGAATGCCATTCTGCCTCGCAATAAGGATAGTCGACTGAATTGAAAATCTCGACGGGATATTGATGTGCATATCTATCAAACTCGGAGGGTTTTGGGACAATGCACCTTAGCCAAGGACCGTCCGCGCCGTACTTTATCAATGTTTCCCCATCGGGGTTCGGCAGGCCGACTTTGAATTCTTGTTGTGCGGCACAATCTGCGACAATGAAATTGTCGTGCTGTGCAACCATCGAACCTGCATCGCCAAAGACTGGATGGATTTTGGGAGTATCCATCGCCACACTAATTTTTGCTGGTGTATCAATCATCATGACTGACCAAATGCCTGTCTGACGTGAAGATTGGTCATGGTTTGTCACAGAATGTACGATGCTCCATTCACCACCGGAGTTCAGAGTGATGCGGCGTCGCACGGACAGTTGTGAAACGGCGCATATCCCACTTATCATGTCAACATGATCAATGCCTTTTGAGGTGATACTATAAGGGCCACTGTCCAGTGTTGGAAACGGCGCACCATCAATCCACGAGGTATCAGGTGCAATCCAAGTCTTTTCGCCGCCCCAAAGGGAAAAGCCGAATTGAGGCGAACGTGTTGGCAAACCCCCGAGGTTAGCTTGATCAAAAGACAGGCCAAGCAAATCTGGGTTTTGAAAAAGCAGAGACTGGTCGCGGAATTTAACATCCCAGAGACGGCCTCCGATGCCGGGCAAGACCACAAGTTCCAGATCATCCTGTTGCAGCTGCAAAGTAGCCCATTGATCAGTCATTTTGCCCATCTCCCTGCGATGCCCCGGCGCAGAACACATGCGCCGGGGCAAATACTTATGCGTGTTTGAACTGTGCGACGTTCGCAGCTGTGATGGGCATAACCCCAGTTTCTACGCGCTCTGGCAATGGGTTGATTCCGGCTGCTTTCCAATCAGGCAAGACTTTCAGTGCGTCAGTGTTCTGCCAATGCATCATATGGAAGGCGAGGAAAATTTCGAGGTAAGATTTCTGCGCAACAGCACCGTAGATCGTGCCGTCCTCGATATAGGGCAGCATGTCATCGTTGCGATCCATCGCAACAATCTTGATGTCCTTGCGACCCGCTTCATTCACAGCAATCGCAGCACCTTTGCCACTGTCGCCATCTGTGCCACCGATGCCAACAATATCAGGGTTCGCCAGAATGGCCTGTAGATAAGCGGTTGGCGCGTATGATGGATCTGCCTTGTCATTGACCACATCGACAACTTCGATGTCTGGGTACTTTTCTGCAAAGATCTGCTTGTAGCCTTCGACGCGCTCCAAGGTGGAGGGCGCTGGGAACGTACCAAGTATAACCTTTCCTTTGCCGCCAATTGCTTGAGCGAGCATTTCGCCGCCCACACGTCCGGCCTGAACACCGTTGATGCCAAGAAACGTTGAGCGGGGGCTATCTGGGATGTCACCGATGCAGCATGTGACGGGGATGCCCGCCGCAACAGCGCGTTCGACGCCAGGCGCCAAAGTAGCTGGATCACCGGGGAAGATCATGATGCCAGCGGGGCGTCGTGCGATGAGTTCATCCAACTGACGGGCCTGTGCTGCGGTGTCGAAATCCAACGGTCCGGTGAAGGTCGCTTTGATGCCCATCAGATCTTCGAGGTCTTTCATCGCGTTGCGATAATCTACCCAGAACGGTACTTGTGTGACGATGGATAGGAACACGTATTCCTTTCCAGCAGCTTGTGCCATTGCTTCCTTTGACAGCAATGGCATGCCAAATGCTGCGGCCAGACCTGCGGTAGTACTTGCCGTCAACAGCTTGCGCCGGTTTAGTTTCATTTTAGTCATGATGATCTCCCTTTTTTAGATCGTTGGTTGTTGGTGCTTGTGAGGTATTGGGGTCAGCCCCGCTTGCTTCGGATCAGCATGTCCAGTGCGACGGCTGAGACCAGAACGCCGCCGATGACGATCATCTGCCAGTAGATTGAAACGGCCTGCATGGTCATAGTGTTATTGATCATCGCAACAAAAACGACGCCGAGGAAGGCACCAAGGATCGTGCCTTCGCCTCCGCGCAAAGACGCACCGCCAATGACGGCTGCGGCCAAGACTTGCAGCTCAATGCCGTTGCCCGCCGTGGGTGTGCCGCTCATCAGGCGCGAAGCAAGGAACACCCCGGCCAAGGCGGCTAGGACGCCAGTAAGTGCGTAGAGAATGATGCGCACGCGGGTGACATGAATGCCGGATAGCACGGCGGCCTTTTCGTTCGCGCCTATGAAGTAAACCTGACGAAAAAATCGAGTGTGGCGCACGGCAAGGTCAAAGGCGATGACCAGCAGAATGACCATGAGGACCATGACTGGAAACCCGCTGACATTCGCCTTGCCGATCCATGCAAAGGAGGCGGGTAAGCTGGATACAGAGAAACCTTCTGTCAATACCAGCGCGATGCCGCGTGCAATCGACATTGTTCCTAACGTTGCAATCAAAGGGTTGATACCTAGGCTGGTTACCAGCACGCCATTCACAACACCGATAACAGCGCCCAGGATCAGCCCGCAGAATATGGCCAACGGGATTGGCATGCCGCTCAGCAGTAGCATTGCCACAACAGTCGAGGACAGTGCCATGACGGATCCAACGGACAGATCAAACCCGCCAGAGGCCAGCAAGATTGCCATGCCAATGACGATGATTGCTGTCGGTGCCATACCTACAGCCACTGCGCGGAAGTTGGAAAAGCTAAAGAAGTAGGGATTGATGTTGGCCATTACGATGATGATGACGGCAATCAGAACGATCAGTGTCAATTCGCGAATGTCGACAAAGGCTTGCAGGATACGGCGCAGGAATGGCCGCTTTTGGGATGTCGTGGCTTGGGCGGTCATCGTCACAATGCAGCTCCTGAATGTGGGGAAGGGGAGGTGAGCGGAGGATTCGGGTTCCCCGCCGCCATTTGAAGGAGCGCAATTTTGCTTGCCTCATGTGCTGCGATGTCGCCCATCAAACGGCCTTCATGGACAACCAGAATGCGTGTGGACAATGATAGAAGCTCAGGAAAATCAGATGACACTACAAGAATAGCCATGCCTTCGGCTGCGCGGCGCAAGAGCTCAGTATGGATCTGGAATTTTGCCCCCACATCAACGCCTTTAGTGGGTTCTTCGACGATCAGCAGATCGGGTGCGCGTTTGAGCCATTTGGCCAGCATAATCTTTTGCTGGTTGCCGCCCGACAGTGAGCCAACCTCCTCTGTGATCTCGCCAGCTTTCACACTGAAAGCGGCAATGGCTGCGGTACTTGCCCGGCTGATCGAATCTTTGCTCATAAGGCCCAATGTTGAATGTTCGGGAAGGCTGGCCGCGATCAGGTTGTCGCTGAGGGATTGTTCTAGGAATAGCCCTTCGGTCTTCCGTTCTTCGGGTACAAATCCAACACCTGCGCGCATCGCTTGTCGCAGCGAGGTGAATTTTGCGGGTTTTCCATGTAGTGACACTTCCCCTGTGGCCCCCTGCATCAAACCAACGATAGAGCGGACGATCTCACTGCGCCGCGCGCCCATTAGCCCGGCCATACCAACGATTTCACCGGACTTGATGGAAAACGAAATGTCTTCGAACTCGCCCACTCGGGTCAGTCCTTTGACGTTTAGCACCTTGGCGCCTTTGACGTCTCTAGATCGGTTGATATCACCGGGATGCGCGCCGCCAATCATCTCGGCGATAACTTGCTCTTGCGACGTTTCTGAGACGGGAAGGGTGCTGATCTGTTGGCCATCTCTTAGAACAGTCACGCGATCCGAGATGCGAAATATCTCAGCCATGTGGTGGCTGACATACACAATCCCAATGCCCTTTGCCGCCAACCCGCGCAACACGTCGAACAGCGCATCGACCTCGTCCGGGGCCAGCGCTGATGTTGGTTCGTCCAGCAACAGCACACGCGCATTTAGGGAAAGTGCCTTGGCGATTTCGACAATCTGACGGGAACTGATCGGCAGACTATCGACGGGCATTGACACATCAATGTCTAGACCAAACTCAGCCAATAGTGCTTCGGCTCGGCGGCGCAACTCTGGCCAGTTTACTACGCCCAAACGCGTTGGAGCCCGTCCTGCATAAATGTTTTCTGCGACAGAAAGGGCACCTGCAAGACTCAGTTCCTGAAAGACGCAGCTGATCCCGAGCGATTGAGCATGAGATGGGTTTTCGATCCGCTTGTCAGTGCCATCGCATAGGACTTTGCCCTTTGAGGGCTGATGGAGGCCATAGAGAAGACCCAGACAGGTCGACTTTCCGGCGCCATTTTCACCGCAAAGGGCGTGAACTTCACCGGGGCGAAGGTCGAAATCAACGCCGTCCAGAACGACGTTTGGCCCGAAACTTTTTCCCACCCCGTCCAATTGGATCAAGGGCTGTACAACCGGTGCATCTAGAATCAATGCTGCAACCATTAAACGTCCTCCCGCTTTTTAATTGGCATCTGATATCTTAGATGTCAATTATTATTCGACTTGAGTGTTGCAGACACGAAAAAAGGCGGCCCCAGCTGGAACCGCCCTGTCGAACTCTCTGCCTAAAATTGGATTAGGAGGGGGCCGCGCCCTCTAGAACAATTGACGCGCTCTTATAAGCTTGTCGCGTGCGATCAATGTGTTCGGTCAGAAGTGACTTGATTTTTGTCATGTCTCCATGGTGTACCGCGATTGCAATTTTCTGATGCTCAGCAAAGGAAAGATTGGTGTGCTGGGGAAACTTCGCCAAATGTGTCCGCAAAGCAGCGATCTTGCCAATGTACCGGGTGTAACTGGCGGTAAGGTAATCATTTTTGGCATGTTCAAAAATCAGGTGGTGGAAAGATGTATCCAGCGCAAGATACTCCTTTTCATTTCCCTTTGCCCGTTCACGCCCCATTTCCTTTACGACCCGCTCCATATCACTGGCCAACCGACTGGGGCCGCGTGACAATGCCAGCTCAAAGGCGGCAATTTCAATCGCCTGCCTGAAATCGCAAATTTGGGTCACCTCTGTTTCTGACAGAGAAAACACCCGCGCGCCCTTTTGAGGCTCAATGCTGACAAGGCCCTCATCGCGCAATTGAGCAAGCGCCTCCCGGACGGGCGATTTTGAAACGCCAAGTTCCTCGGATATTTTCCGCTCTGACAGCACTTGGCCCATCTTGAGGGAGCCGTCGATAATGCTGTTCCTTAGATGCTCCAACGCAAGCTCTCTAAGCGATTTAGGTCTTTCCAGCGCCATTGAGGGAGTCTCCAAAAAATGTGTTGCGTCTTTAATGATATATGATACACCAGCTTAGGCAAGCTGGAATATCAGATACCAGTATTGCCTGGGTGGGGGATGACAAAGTATGCGTGCGGAACTGATTGTAGACTGCAAGAACGAGCATGGAGAAGGGGTTTTTTGGAACCCTTCTGATGGGCTTGTCTGGTGGACCGACATTCATGGTTGTGCGCTTTGGTCCTTTGACCCTGTGACCTCGAAAAACGCCTCTTTTCCCATGTCAGAGCGCGTTTGCTGCTTTGCTCCACGCGCATCTGGGGGCCTGATTGTTGCTTACGCAGATCGGGTTGTTTTGTTTGATCCCGTCACCACGGGCGAAACTCTTGTTACATGGTTTGAGCCTGACAACGTTGAGACGCGGCTAAACGATGGACGCACGGATCGTCAGGGCAGGCTGGTTGTCGGCGGCATGAACGAAGTGTCCGGCAAACCTGATTCGTCTGTGATTTGCATTGATACGGATCTGGACGTGCGCACCATCATTGATCAGGTGTCCTGCGCCAATTCGACATGCTTTTCGCCGGACGGCACTACGATGTTCTTTGCCGATACCCCGGACCGCGAGATCGTGGCCTACGATTATGACATCGACAGTGGATCAGTGTCCCACCGACGGCTACACGCGTCTTTCGCTGACGAACCCGGTTTGCCTGATGGGTCCTGTGTGGATGCCGAAGGTGGTGTGTGGAACGCCGAATGGGAAGGCCACCGCGTTGTGCGGGTGGCACCAAACGGGACGATCAGTCAAGTGATCGATGTACCTGTCTGGAAGCCCACATGTTGCGCTTTTGGCGGTCCAAACCTTGATACGCTTTTCGTCACAACCTCGCGCCTAATGAGCGATGAGGAAGCTTTAACAAAAGAACCGAGCTCAGGCGGCCTCTTCGCCGTAAAGCCCGGCATTCGCGGTGTGATCGACACGTCGTTTAACGGATAACCAACCTAGTTCTGGAGGAGAACACGATGCTACGTAACTTGATGAACACCACTCTCGCCGCAGGATTTGCCGTCATGGCAACTGTCGCCTACGCAGAAAATTATCCAACACCGGTGCCGTTGAATGATGGTGCACAGGCACCAATCAATGCAATTGCACCGAAAAATGAAAAGTTCCGGATCGCGTACATGCCACCGGCAACTGAATTCAACTACTACATCGCAATTGGCGAAGGCATCAAAGCTGTTGCCGCGGAGGTAGGTGTCGAAGTCTTCATGCTGGCCCCACAATCAGGTGCTGATATCAACGGTCAAATGGGCATGATTCAAGACATTCTGACACAGGAGGTAGATGCGATTATCTTTGGCACACACGACGAATTTGCTGCCGCCCCTCTGATTAAAAAGGCTGTCGACAATGGCATAGCTGTAGTGATGATCAACTCGGACATCCCCAATTTCCCGACGCCGATCCATGGTGTTGTTGGGTATTCCCAACGTAACGGTACCCACAACATTGCTGATTGGGCTATCGAAAACTACGGCGACAAACCTCTGAAGGTTGGCATCATCGAAGGCCAGCCCGGCTATCACTCAACTGAGCGTGTTGGCGGTTTCTTGGATGGGATCGAAGGTAATGAAAACTTTGAAGTGGTCGTATCCATCGACGGTAAGTGGAATGTCGAAGGTGGCAACACAGCGGGCATGGATATACTGCAGTCTCACCCAGATCTCGACATGGTCTTTGCTGCAAATGACTACATGATCATTGGCGCGTCTTTTGCTGCGAAGGCGCTTGGCCGCTCTGACATTGTCTTGCTTGGTAACGATGGCGATACCTCGGGTCTTGAGGAAATCGCGGCAGGCAACATCACTGCTACGGTTAACACCTCGCCCTTCCTGATGGGCAAGGCGGCGATGCATGCAACTGTAGATGCACTGAACGGCACATATCCCGGTGGTTGGATCGAAACGCCAACGTCGATCGAAGACAAAGATGGCGCGATCAGCGTTCTGCGAGAGCCTACAAAGCTTTTCCCGCAGCCATCCAAAGAGTACTAAACACTCTCCCTGTTCCTCGGCGGCACAAATCCGCGTTGCCGGGGGCGCTCATCAATTAAATTTTTACCTGCAAAATCGAGGCAGCCGCTATGACCACCGTAACGCCCCTTTGGGAGTTTGTCGACATCAGCAAGGCCTATCCTGGAGTTCTCGCGAACGACAAAGTCAACATCAAACTGCTGCCCGGCTCAATCCACGGGCTTCTGGGCGAGAACGGCTGCGGTAAGTCGACAATGATCAAAACGCTTTCTGGTGTGCAGCAACCCGACAGCGGCCAGATTAAGCACAACGGTCAACCCGTCCTGATCGCTGACCCTCAAGTCGCGCGGAATTTTGGCATTGCGACGGTTTTTCAAGAGTTTTCTATCGTGCCGACACTATCGGTGGGAGAGAATATTTTCTTAGGGAATATGCCACAGTCTCGCTTTGGCGTGATCAACTGGGCCAAGGTGCGCAATGACGCGGCGCGCGTGTTGGCAGAAATGGACGTGGATGTATCCCCCGACGTTATCACAGGCACGCTTTCTGTTGGTGAACAACAACTGGTCGAAATTGCCAAGGCTATCGCGATGGATGCGCGCATGATCATCCTTGATGAACCAACCGCCGCCTTAGGCGAAGATGAAATTGATCGCCTACACCAGCTTTTGCGCAATATGCGCAGTCGGGGCACCGCCATTTTGTATGTGTCCCACCGGCTGGATGAAGTTGAACGGATCGTTGATGAAGTGACGATCCTGCGTAATGGCAGTGTCGTGCGCGCCAGTGGCGAAACCAAGATTGATGTGTCGGAAATTATCAGTGCAATGGTGGGTGGAGATATCGGCGAACACTATCCGAAAGAACAGAACACAACAGAGAACGTCGTGCTGGAAGCCAAAGGGCTGGCAACAAAGTCCGGCGTGTCAGATGCCTCACTGACATTGCATCAGGGTGAAGTTTTGGGATTAGGCGGTGTTCTGGGCAGCGGACGCACAGAAATCGCGCGCGCTTTGTTTGGCACGGATGAACTTACCGCTGGCCAGATCACGTTGAAGGGCAATCCGGTTAAATTCTGCCGTGAGATTGACGCGATCCACGCAGGTTTGGCGCTGGTCCCTGAAAACCGCAAATACGACGGGTTGTTCTTTAACTTTAGGGCAGGGGGCAACATCACGGCGGCCTCGCTTGGCGGCTTATCCCGTTTTGGCATCATGAACCTGAAGGTCGAAGAACAAGCGACCCGCGACCTGATACATGACTTGGAAATTTCGTCTCAGGCTGAGGAAAAGACCGTCAATTTTCTGTCAGGTGGAAATCAGCAAAAGATCGTGATTGCTCGCTGGTTGTTCTCTGATTCAGATATATTAATCCTCGATGAACCAACCCAGGGCATCGATATCGGGGCCAAAGTCGCGGTTTATAAACTGATCAACAAACTTACCCGTGCAGGCAAATCCATCATCCTCATCAGTTCTGACCATGATGAGCTGTTGGCGATGAGCGACCGGATCGCGATTGTTCAGCATGGTGCGATTGTACGCACGGTAAACGCCGCAGAGCTGACCCATTCGGACCTCGTACGCGCCTCTGGTGAAACCTCCCACATCAAACCTCAGGAGGTGTTAGCATGAAGCGGATATTCGACGCTCAACTGATCGGACCATTCGCCGCTATGCTGATCGTGGCTGTGATTGTCGCGCTTACGACGGAGCGTTTCCTCAATCCCGGCAACCTGTCAAACCTTTCTTTGCAGGTCAGCATTGTGGCGCTGATTGCAATTGGTTCAACGATAGTGATTTTTGCGGCTGGAATTGATCTCAGCTCCGGATCTATGATCGCGCTGCTAACCATGATCCTCGCGCAGATGCTCAAATTCATGGGGCTCCCCTTGGCTTTGGCCGTGCCGCTGATCCTTGTTGTGGGCGGGCTGCTTGGTCTGTTTATCGGATTGATAACGGCCTATGGGCGCATACCGTCCTTTATCACCACACTGGCGGGGCTAATTGCGTTTCGTGGCCTTGCGTTGACCTTCAATAACGGCTCGCCAATCTTCTCACTTGATCCCGCGCTTGAACCGATCTTTTACGGCAAAGTTGTGGGCATACCCTTGCCATTTTTCTATCTGGTGTTCTTTTATGCAATTGCTGCTTTTGCGATGAACTACACAAAACTGGGCCGCGAGATTTACGCTGTTGGTGGCAACCCCGCGGCGGCGGTCTTGACTGGTATCAACGTTCGCAAAGTGCAGACCACAACCTTTGTAATCGCAGGTTTCATGACGGCAGTAGGGGCAGTTCTGATGTCGGCACGCTTAAACTCCGGATCTCCCAACTATGGGCAAACGCTTGAGTTGCAGGCCATTGCCGCAGCGGTAGTAGGCGGGGCAAGCCTTGCGGGGGGGCGCGGCAATATTCTGGCGACGCTGATGGGAGCCATGACGATTGTGATCGTGCAGAACGGTTTGAACCTAAATGCCGCACCGTCCTCTGTCCAAAACATCGTACTGGGTCTGATCATCCTACTGGCCGTTGGCATCGACATGTGGCGGGCAGAAATATCCGGCCTGATGGGGCGTCTGTTTGGCCGTTCTTCCTCCGATACCAAGAAAGGATCCTGACGTGAACCTAGGACTAAAAGACAAGCTTGTTCTTGTCACAGGCTCTGGCTCTGGCATCGGCAAAGCAACCGCGAAAACCTATCTGCAAGAAGGTGCGCGTCTGATTGTGCACGGCCTGACAGAGGCAGAGGTTGCGGCCTGCGTAGACGATCTTTCCCCCCTGGGTTACGTCAAAGGTATCGCTGCTGATCTCACCAACCAAGCGGGCGCAACCGCGCTGGCAGACTTTGCCATAGCACAGGGCGAGGTCGACATTCTGATCAACAACGTTGGCATCTTTTCGGTCAAACCGTTCGAAGACCTGACGGACGAAGACTGGATGCACTACTTCAATATCAACGTCTTGTCCGCTGTTCGAATGAGCCGGATTTTCCTGCCCGCAATGCTGAAGCGCGGGACAGGGGCGATCATCAACATGGCAAGTGAGGCTGCAGTCAAGCCGCTCCCTCAGATGGTGCATTATTCAGTCACCAAGACTGCAATGCTAGGCCTCACGAGGGGTATGGCAGAGCTGACCAAAGGCACCAAAGTGCGGATTAATTCGATCCTGCCGGGGCCGACATGGACCGAAGGGGTTGAGGCTTATTTTGATGAACTTGCCGATCAAAAGGGCGAACCGCTCGATACCATCGTAGACAATTACTTCAAATCGGATGAGCCAACCTCGTTGATCCAACGCTTTGTCCAGCCGGACGAAGTTGCTCGCATGATCGTCACTATCTCGGCCAGCACTGCCTCCAATGGCGCGGCACACCGGATCGAAGGCGGCATCGTTCGTAACATTCTTTAAAACTTAACCAAAGGAGCCTCTCATGGGCGCACTTACATTCTCTCACATCGGCATAACGGTTCCAGATCTCGAAAAGGCCGTTGAATTCTACTCCAAGGCGTTCGGACTTTATGTCCTGATGGAGCCTACTGAAATCCTGCATGACGACAGCGCCATCGGTGAGATGTGCGATGACGTTTTTGGTGAGGGCTGGGGGAAGTTCCGCATTGCGCACCTGTCGATGGGGGACGGGATTGGTATCGAATTGTTTGAATTCCCGAAAACCGTCGATGAGGAACGCCCGTTTGAATACTGGCGTCGCGGGCTGTTTCATTTCTGTGTGCAGGATGACGATTTGGAGGGCCGGATCAAAATCATTGAAAGCCTTGGTGGCAAGCAGCGCATGAAGCAGGTGCGCAAGTACTACCCTGGCGAAAAGCCTTATCGCATGGTCTATATGGAAGACCCGTTTGGCAACATTTTTGAACTCTATAGCCACTCATACGAATTAACTTATTCGGCTGGTGCATATGACTGAGCGCCCCCAGTTCACTCCTCGAACGGATAGACCCAAGGTCGTGATTACCGATTACGACTTTGGCGACGTCAGTATTGAGACGGAAATTTTGGAAGCGGCGGGTGCTGAGGTCATAGCCCTTCAGGTCAAGCATGAGAAAGATCTGCTTGATGTGGCGCCAGACTGCGCGGCCATGATGAACCAATACGCTCGAATTGGTCGCGAGACAATTTTGCAGATGCAGAAATGCGAGGTCATTGCGCGCTACGGCGTTGGTGTGGACATTGTTGATGTCGACACAGCAACCGAGCAAGGGATTCTGGTCACCAACGTGCAGAACTACTGCACGGAGGAAGTGGCAGATCACGCGGTTGCCTTGTGGCTTACGCTCGCGCGCAAACTGCCTGACTATGACAGGGCAACCCATGCCGGTGTCTGGCAGTGGCAAAGTGGGCAGCCGGTGTATCGACTTCGCGGGCGCACAATGGGCATCGTCTCGTTAGGGAAGATTGGGCAGGCTATTGTTTCGCGTGTGCAGGCATTTGGGGTCGATGTGATTGCCTATGATCCCTATTTGGCCGCCGAAGTGGCTGCCGAGTTGGGTGTTGAGCTGGTCTCTAAGGCTGATCTTTTGGCGCGTTCCGATTATATCCTGATGCAAGCGCCCATGACGCCGGATACGCATCATTTTCTGTCGGATGCAGAATTTGCAGCGATGAAACCAGGGACGATCCTTGTGAACACAGGACGTGGACCCACTGTCGATAACAAGGCGCTCTACCGCGCGCTGAGCGAGGGGCATCTAGCCGCTGTAGGTCTGGATGATCCCGAAGAAGAACCTGCCAAAAGGGTTAATTGGACACCTAGTGACAATCCGATTTTCACACTTCCAAACGTCTTGGTGACGCCACATGTCGCCTACTATTCCGAGGAATCTATCCGTGCAGCAAGGGTCACGGCTGCCACACAGGTTGCCAAAGTGCTGACGGGTCAGAAACCGGATTACACCGTCAATGCTGAGGCATTGGCCGTAACGACAACTTAACAGGAGAAAAAAATGCCCGAAGCTTGCAACGATCTGAGAGTCTTCAATGACTTTGAACGCAACCCAGAACTGCTTAAGAAATTCGACAAGGTGCTTTCAGCCCTTTCAGCCGCTGCAATATTTGCAGATGTTCAATATCGCACTGGCGTCATGGACAGCGCTATCAAGCCCGCGTTTCGATCCAAGGTGACTGGGCAGGCCGTAACCGTACAACTGTCAAAGGGAGATTTGGTCGATCCGTTAAAGGCGCTCGAAATGGGTCAAGAGGGCGACGTGATTGTAGTCGATGCGGGCGGAGATCTGAACACTTCCGTTTGCGGTGGCTTGATGGGCGGGTTGGCCCAGAACCGAGGTATTCGCGGCATGATTGTTGACGGCGCTGGCCGAGACACCGACGAGTTAGAAGAGATCAACTGGCCTATCTGGACACGTGCCATCACGCCGCGTGGTACTCACACAATGTTCTCTGAGCGCAGAGAAGAGTTATCGATCAACGTGCCTATCGCTTGTGGTGGTGTCGTCGTGAATCCTGGTGATTTCATCGTAGCCGATCTAATGGGCGTTGTTGTGGTACCGCTTGAGAGCGCTGAAGAGGTTGTAAGACTTGCTCAAGAGCAGGCAGACCGGGAAGTTGCAACAAGAGCATGGGTTGCCCAAGGCAAGACAGTTGAGGATCTGCTGAATGAATTCGGCCGTATCTGAACCAGCTCTTATTGGCATCGATTGGGGCACCTCGTCTTTGCGCGCTTTTTTGATTGGCACGCAGGGCGAGGTGTTAGACAGTGTCACTACAGGGGAGGGGATCATGCAGATCCCTGACCGCAACTTTGATGCAGTCTTTGACCGGCTTGTTGGATCGTTTCCATCCAACGCCGGTCTGCCCATCGTTGTGTCCGGCATGATTACTAGCCGCAATGGTTGGGTCGAAACACCCTATGTCACAATGCCGACAGGCCCTGAACATTTAGCTCAGTCGCTGGTGCGTCATCAATCGCAAAGTGGTGCGTTGATCCATTTCGTGACAGGAGCCACCACAGAACACATCAGCGGTCCAGACGTCATGCGCGGGGAAGAGACCCAGGTTATTGGATCAGCCGCGCTTGGACTGTCTGACGGTGTTTTTGTGATGCCCGGTACACACAGTAAGTGGGTGCATGTTGCTCTGGGCAAGATACAGGATTTCGCAACTTACATGACGGGCGAAGTTTTTGCCTCTCTCAAAGATCACACAATCCTTGGCACACTGATGGAAATGAGTGATTTTGACCTCTCCGCTTTCCAAAAGGGTGTTAGCGCAGCCCAAGATCGGCGGGCAAACCTGCTGCATGACCTGTTTCATGTGCGCACTTTGCCCTTGATGGGCAAGCTGAAGGAGACCGAGACTGCTGATTTCCTTTCTGGTCTGCTGATCGGTACGGAAATTGTTGCTGCCCTAAAGAAAAATGAGGCCAAAAGGGTCACAATAGTTGGACGGAATGACCTCGCTGATCGGTATGAGATCGCGTTGCAAGCTGTTGGGATCAGTAGCCATCGCGCACCGGATGATATCGCTGCCAAAGGACATTTTCTCATTGCGCAAGCAGCGGGGTTGTTGACTTGATCAATCTTAGAAGTGCTTTGGCTGCGAACCCTCTGATAGCCATCCTTCGTGGCCTGGAGCCGCAAAATGCAGTATCCGTCGCGGAAGTGCTGGTTGATGCGGGTTTTCAAATCATTGAGGTGCCACTGAACTCTCCGCAGCCCTTTGACTCCATATCGAAGATCGCGAAATGCCATGGGGCCAATGCAATCGTTGGGGCAGGTACGGTCCTCACGGTTCCGGATGTTCATGCGGTTGCTGACGCAGGTGGGCAGATCATCGTGTCACCCAATATGAACCCAGACGTTGGACGGGCCGCCATTGATCGCGGTTTATACTGGTGCCCTGGCGTGATTACTCCGACTGAGGCTTTTGCGGCCCTTGAAATTGGGGCCGCAGTTTTAAAGATATTCCCGGCTGAAATGGTACCCCCTTCGGCAGTTGCGGCAGTGCGCGCCGTTCTACCCGTGGATACTTTCGTTGCGGTGGTCGGGGGTATTTCTCCCGACAATATGGAGCCCTATTGGAATGCAGGCACAAATGGGTTTGGGCTAGGCTCGGCTCTTTTCAAACCGAGCTATAGCGTCGAAGAAGTCGCAAAGCGCGCGCAGGCGTTTATTAAAGCGATAAAGGAATTTGCATGAAGAAAGTACTTGTCACAGGCGGAACTGGCGGGATTGGGGTAGGTGTCGCGCATTGCCTTGCAGAGGTCGGATGTTCCGTTATCGCTGTATCAACGTCACAGGCTGAACTGGACGCTTTTAAACCTCAAGATAGCATTGAACTACGCTTGATGGATGTTACAGATCAGGCCTCTGTTGATGCGGTTTTCGCTTCATTGGATGGATTGGACGGGTTGGTAAATTGTGCTGGCATCCTGCGGCGTGGTGACGAATATGATATCGACGTGTTTCAGCGGGTCATTGACGTGAACTTAGTGGGAACCATGCGTTGTTGTCTGGCCGCTCACCCGTTGTTGGCAAACAGCAAGGGCAGCATTGTCAATATGGCGTCAATGCTCAGCACGTTCGGTGGCCCCCTTGTGCCTGCATATTCTGCGTCAAAAGGCGGTGTTTCGCAGCTGACAAAAGCGTTGGCAGGCCAATGGGCCGAAAGTGGAATCCGCGTGAATGCCATCGCTCCCGGTTGGATTGAAACCGAAATGACCCAAGGGCTGCGTGACAATCCTGAACGGGCCGAGGGTATCATGGCGCGCACCCCGATGAAGCGTTGGGGCAAAACATCCGAAGTCGGCGCATTGGTGCGTTGGCTGCTCAGCGATGAGGCCAGTTTTGTGACCGGTTCAGTTTATCCCGTCGATGGCGGCTATTTAGCAATGTGAGGACAACGAAATGAACGAAGACCAATCAAGAATGCCTTACCAACTGCCGTTCCCCAAGGACGCGCAAGAAGAGATCGTGATCCCCAATGCCGCGACTGAGGACGACAGGATGTGGGTGAAGCAGGCCGAAAATGTCTGGTTTCGTCCTCTCTGCCTTAACCGGTCGCAAGGGTATTGGATGAATCTTTTGAAGGTGCGTAAAGCGGGTGTGTTGTCACGTCATCGGCATCCCCAGCCAGTTCACGGGTTCGTTTTGAAAGGGCGTTGGCATTACCTCGAACATGATTGGGTGGCAGAAGAAGGCGGTTATGTTTATGAACCCCCAGGTGAGACACATACGCTAGTCGTGCCAGATGACGTCGAAGAAATGATCACCTATTTTCAAGTGAACGGTGTGATGTGTTACGTCGATCCGTGGGGCAAAATTGAAGGCTATGAAGACGTATTTACCAAGATTGATCTGTGCCGCGCGCATTTCGAAGAGGTTGGGCTTGGCGGGGATTATGTCGACAAATTCGTCCGGTGACAAATAATGGCCAGTACATGGAGGGACTTAAGCTGCTGGGTGCTGGCCAGTTTGGTGACAGCAATGCCGCACCAATGACTCTGTACTATCGCATAACTCATCAATCGCTCTGCAGGAGGTAATCTGACAATCGATTGATATCTTCGACGCCAAGCTGGCTCATATTGGCCGTGATGTCAGATTTCAGGATATGCACAAGATGATCGATCCCGCGTGCGCCAAATGCTGCCACAGCATATTGAAAAGCGCGCCCAACCATCACGTAATCCGCGCCTTTGGCTAGCGCGCGCATTACATCCAGCCCCCAGGCAACGCCAGAATCGTAGATGAGAGGGAGATCAGGCCCGACGGCTTCACGGATTTTTGGTAACTGTTCGATAACGGCAGGTCCTGCCTCGAATTGGCGTCCTGAGTGGTTAGAAACCCAAATGCAATCTACACCTTCAGAAGCCATTCGTTTGGCATCTGTTGGCCGCAACACACCTTTAACAATAAGTTTGCCATCCCACTCCTGACGTAGATCACGCAGGTATTGCCAGTCTGGAATCCCTCGGATCAATGCGCCTGCATGGGTAAAGCTTTCTCTGCCCTTTGTAGGGACATAATCATCAAAAAATCGCATGCGCGGGACAGTGCCTTCCCGCAATTGTGCCAGACACCAAGCGGGGCGCAATGCCATCGCAGTCAATGTACGCAGATCAGTTTTTGGCGGAACTGTGAGGTTGGCGCGCCGCTGACGCTCACGCCTGCTTTCTTCGGGTACATCCACCGTGATGATCAGCGTGTGAAATCCAGCAGCTTTGATCCTTGGTAACATCTTGCGGCGCAAATCAGCTGAGTTCACTGGATAGTGCTGAAACCATCCGTTGTTGCCGATATGGGGGGCCACATCTTCGGGCGATGCGACCGCGACACTGGACAGTGAAAACGGGATGTTATGCGCAACGGCCGCTTGCGCCAGCATACGTTCCGCACCAGCCCACATGAGACCGGACATACCAACAGGTGCAATTCCAAAGGGCAGATCGTATGTTTGACCCATCAGTGTGGTCTGAAGGTTCGCTTTCGTGCGGCCACACAACACGCTGGGCATGAACCCGATGGCGTCAAGCGCTTCACGGTTAACCTTTAGCCCCAACTCTCTGCCAGTCGCACTATCGAGATATTCGAAAGCGAACTTAGGAATGCGCTTGCGAGCTGCATGCCGCAAATCTTCTATCGAAGGGTGGGACAGGTCCAGTTCCATTCAGTTCCCCAAAAGCAGTTGGTGGGCGAGATGTGTCCTGGGGTCGTTCACCACAAGGACGGCAAAGTTAGTGAAATTGCGGGCACATAGGTGACCAGCATCAGCAGGACGAGCATTCCGACGAAGAATGGTAAGATTGCTCGGCTTAGGCTTTCGATTGAAACCTTTGAAATGCTGCTGGCCACGAAAAGGTTCACACCCAGCGGCGGGGTGCAAAATCCGATAGCCAGATTCACTGTCAGGATGACACCAAAGACAATTGGATCAACACCCAGTGCATTCGCCACAGGCAACAAGATAGGTGTCATAATGATGATCGATGAGATCGTCTCCATAAACATCCCGATCACAAGGAGCAGGAGGTTGATCAGCAATAGAATAATGATTGGGTTGTCCGATAGGCTGGTGATTGTTGTGGCCAATTCAGAGGGAATGCGGGCAAGGGTAATCAATCTGCCAAAGGCAGTTGCCATGATGACCAGCACTAGGATTGTGCCGCTGGTCTTGGCGCTGCCTGCTAAAATCTCAGGCAGGTTTTTGACGGTGATATCACCGTAGACAAAGATGCCAATGATTGCAGCATAGACCACCGCGACCGCCCCGGCCTCTGTTGGTGTGAAAATGCCGCTATAGATCCCGCCAAGAATGATACCCGGTACTAGAAGTGCCCAAATGGATGACCGAAAACTATCCCAGACACTCAGTCTAGAGAATGTCGTTGTGGACTGTTGAACAACGGTGTCGTTACGTAGCATGATGCGTGCGACTAGCATGAACATCAGCGCAAACAAGATACCGGGCACCACACCTGCAAGGAACAGCTTACCAATCGATACTTCTGCCGTGACTCCATAGATAATAAACGGGATGCTGGGCGGTATCATCACACCGATCATTCCAGATGACGCCGTCAACGCACCGCTAAACTTGCGCGTATAGCCAACCTTTTCCATTTCAGGGATCATGTTCGATCCGATAGCTGCGACAGTCGCTGGGGAAGATCCGGAGATCGCGGCAAAGAACACGCAGGCCAATACGTTTACATACGCCAACCCACCACGGATATGGCCGATCAGTGCATTGGCGAACCCCACCAACCTGCGTGACATGCCGCCGTGTTGCATTAGATCACCGGCCAGAATGAATAGCGGTACCGCAATCAATGGAAAGGAATCCGCCCCAGTCACAACCGAGCGGGCAAGAAGCACCATTGGCGGTGTGCCATCGACAAAGACCATCACGATCATCGTCGCAAGGCCAAGACAAATGCCAATTGGTACACTGAAAAGTAAGAGGCCTAGCAGTGTTAGAAAGAGAATTGTTGCGAGCATTATGGCCCCCTTACGCGTTAGTTTCTGCGAAAAGGCGCAGTGTTCTGAGCAGATGTTGAACAACTCGGATTGCAGCGAGACCGGCACCGACTGGAGCAGAGGCGTAAAGGATCGGGATTGGTAGCCCAAGAACGACGGAGGTTTGGTTTACAACAAACGGCATCATGATCAGCTTAATGCACTCAAATGTCAGAACCAAAAGAAACCCGAGCACGAGAAGCGCGATTACCGCGTCCACAAAAAGCCGCGCCCGTTCGTTCAGCACATTGCGCAGGACTGTGATGCGCACATGATCACCAGTGTGGAAAGCATAGCTTACGCCAAGCCAAACAAACCAGACGAACAGCCAAAGTGTCAGCTCCTCCCCCCATGAAAGGGAGGCATTCATAACATAGCGCATGAAAACGTTGCCAAAGATCAGTAAAACAATTGCGGCCAAGAGAATGCTGGCCAACGTCTTTTCAGCGTTCAGATCAAGCCACTTGATAACTGACATGTCGTACTCTTCCTTTGCAATGGATGGGGCACCCGTGCCGGGGTCGGCGCGGATGCCCTTTGGGTCAATACCAACCTAAGATCAGCTACCGCTTGCCGCAGCCACGGCGGCGACCCATGCGTCATAAGCCTCCGTTCCAACCTCTTCGCGATACTGCAAACGCACGCTTTCGGTTTTATCGGCAAAGGCTTGGCGCTGCTGGGCGGTCAGTTCCAGCACCTCGACACCAGCGGCACGGATTTCTTCAAGCTGTGCCGTATCTTCTGCTGCAACCAATTCTGCCTGATAGCTGCGCGCAGCAGCCATCGACTCGCGTACTAACTGCTGATGCTCAGCCGACAGACCTTCGAAGAAAGGTTTGGAAATGACAGGCATGTAGACCGCAAATACATGAGCTGTCGTCGAAAGGTATTTCTGCACTTCGTAGAAACGCTGTGAGGTAATGATTGCCAACGGGTTTTCCTGTCCGTCAATCACGCCCTGCTGAAGGGCTGAGTAAACTTCGCCAAAGTTCATTGGTGTCGGATTGGCCCCAAGCGTTTCAAAAGTAGCGACATGCGCAGGCACCTTCATCGTGCGCAGTTTCACGCCTTCAAGGTCTTCTGGCGTAGCGACAGGGCGGACGTTGTTGGTGACGTTGCGCACACCAAGTTCCAACCAACCAAGGCCAACAAGGCCCTGATTTTCAACCCGAGCAAGCATCTCAGCACCTGCGTCACCGTCCAGCACTTCATATGCAATGTCTTTCGATGCATACATATAGGGCAGTTCGATTACTGCAAATGCAGGATCCCAGCCCGCAAAAAATGAAGAGGGCGGAATGGCCATTTCAAGAACTCCCGTTTGGACGCCCTCAATCATCTCGCGGTCGGGACCCATTTGGGAGGATGGAAAAATCTGAACATCGATTTTACCATTTGAGCCAGCCTCAACAAGGTCCTCAAATTTCAGAAGCGCACGATGCATGTGGAATGCTTCAGCGGCACCGTGGCCAATTTTAATTACAGTTTCAGCGGATGCTGTGAATGCAAGTCCAGTTGCCAGAACCGCACTCAGCGCAAATGTGGATTTATTAAACAAGGTATCCTCCCAAGGATTGAAGTTAGTGGTTATCTTCACAAACTGATATATCAGATACAATATAAAAATCAAGACAGCATTTTTTTTCATGTTAAGATGGCAAAAAGGATCAAGTCAGTATGGTAAAATCAATGCAAATCAAACGCCCAGATTCATTGAGTAAAATTGCTGAAACTTACATTCGTGAAGGTATTATCAAAGGCACCTTTGGGTGGGGAGAGGCACTAAAAGAAACGAAGTTATCGGCAGCCACAGGAATCAGCAAAACCCCGATTCGTGAGGCTCTTTCTGCGCTTAAGCTTCAGGGCCTGGTCCAGATTATTCCCCAGTGTGGCGCTTTTGTGGTTACCCTTTCACAAGAAGATGTTGTGCAGCTTTGCAGGTTTCGGCTGATCCTCGAAACGGCCGCGATGGATCAGGCTCTTGAAGAAAACACTGCCGCTTTGCTCTACGAGCTTGAAATACTTATCGCTAAAATGGCAACTGCCCGGGAGTTTGGTAAATTTGAACAGTATCTCGAATTGGATGCGGATTTTCACGATGTATTTTTCAGAAATTGCGGCAACAGCTACCTTCGAGACGGGTATCAGAAAGTCAGCGACATCGTCCGAACAATGCGCACGCATCTTTCAAAACGCCCGGAGCGTACTGCAAAGTCGTTCAATGAACATCAAGCTATCACGGCGCTTTTGCGAGAGGGCAAAGTAAAAGCCGCGAAGACTGTCTTGAAACGGCAAATCACACGAGGTGAGCGTTCCTACGCTGATCTAATCGCAGCTAAGCTAAAGTAGAGAAGGCACTGTCAGATAAAGCCACTTCAGATCGTCCGAGCGACTTTGCATCCCCATCTAATGTCGAAACACTCCCCATTTAGCTACATGGGTACTGTCATGTGTGGACGGC
>DLQI01000065.1:0-97684 GCA_002478745.1 Rhodobacteraceae bacterium UBA7436
GAGCTAAGCGCTATTGGAAAACGCACAATGCCCAGCGATGAAGACTATGTCAGCAACAATTACATTGCGCATCCAGATTACATCCTGTGCACAGTCGCGCAGGACCACGACGGCACTTTGCTTGGCCTGCAAATCCTGAAACACGCCAGCATCGACAATATCTACGGGGTCACACCGGGCTGGGGCATCATTGGAACCCACGTCAGCCCCCACACCGCTCGGCGCGGTGCCGGCAAAGCGCTGTTCGCCTCGACCAAAGCCGCAGCGATCAAAGCAAAGCTACAGAAAATAGATGCAACAATCGGGGACACGAACCCCGAAGGGTTGGCCTATTATGAAGCCATGGGATTTCGCAGCTATAAATCAGAAAATGGCAAAACCAGTAAATGCTACGTGGTCAGCACTTAACCCCAACCATAGTTAAAGCTAATGCTGATCCGCTCGTCTTCGGCCATGTTCACCGGCACCTCGTGACGCAGCCAGCTTTCCCATAACAACACATCGCCCACATCAGGAGCCACGTAAAAGAAGCTGCGCATCTCGTCGCGGGCGTCCTTTTTGCGCACAGGCGCGGCCATCATCATGGCGGAACGGGGATCTTCAAACTTGATCGCGCTGGTGTCGGTGGGCATGTTCACATAGGTCGTGCCACTGATCACGCTGTGCGGATGAATATGGGATGTATGCACGCCACCTTGGGGCAGAATGTTGATCCACAATGAATCCAACGTGATCTTCTTATCATCCAGATCAAAATCCAGATCTTTGACAAAGGCAGCCACGTGCTTGTCCAACACCTTGATCAAATCGGCAAAGATCGGAAAGCGCCAGCCAAGGTCGGTCAAAGAGGCATAACTGGTATAGCCAGGAAAGCCGTTCTCCTCGCACCATTCTTGGCCTGCTTCATCGTCATTGGCGATGGACCAGCAAGAGTTTTCAAGTTCGTCGCGATCCACAGCCTTGCCCATTTCGGACAGTTGAGCGCGGTAAAGACGGGTGACAAAGAGTGTTTTTATATCTGACATACGGGGTGTTTATATGAGGTTAATGTAGATGGCGAGAGGGCATCAGCGCCGTGCCGTAAAAGTAAAAGTACTGATCGTTTAGGTCATTCAGTAGATGCTAAACCCAAGGATTTAATGATACTTTCCAATACAGGAAGCAGATAGTCTATCATCCGTCGATGATCAGAATCCTTATTAAATTTGGTCTAGAAGGAAGAGTTTATTGTGAAAAGTTTAGACGAAATGAAATTGACCTTTGGTGATGTGTTAGGCGAGCGACTTTTCCTGTTAGAGCCCACAATCATACGCCTACAGCACGATTGGCAGGTCTACCGTAGTCTCTTTGGCGCAAATGAACAGCGTTGGGATTTCCTACACAAAGCCGGTGGTTCAGCCATGTTTTCAATAGAGAACGCGCTTTGGGATAGAATAATTTTGTCTCTTTGTCGTTTAACTGATCTTGATTCTAACAATGGATCTAAACGAGTAACACTGCATCAACTTTCTCCAAGAGATTTTTCTTACAAAGACCCTAAATGTGGACGCGCCATAAAAAAAGCGGTCAAAGAAGCTGTAAACGCCATCAAACCAATTCGAAAAATCCGAGATCAGCGGATCGCCCACCTAAACCTCGATGTCGCACTCGGGGAAACTTTCATCGACAAGGTATCTCGCGCTCATATTGAGGCGGCCGTGTTTTCAATCGCTAAGCCAATAAAATTAATCTATGCAAAAGAGCTGGACACCGAAATATTGGATCGGCCACCGATCGGATCAAGCGACAGTGCTGTCAAGCTCTTAAACTCTCTGTATTTAGGAGATACGATCGACCGAAGCACAATTGCGCGCTCCACTTACCCAGAGTGGTTGAAGTTTGGTGAGTGGGATAGATAGAAAGCGGTTCGCCACCTCACCCCCGCCCAGACGCAATCGCCAACCCATCAGTCACCGCCGTGAACACCTCTGTAAACGAGTGCTCAGCCTCAGGAAATTGCGCCTTCATCGTGTCCGACACCAGCGTTAGCAAACTGGACCCGCCCACGTAGATCACGCGCTGCACGTCGCCCGCGTCCAATCCCGCCAAGCGCAGGGTTTCCACCGCGCCACCGTGCAGCGCCTTGGAGTATTCATCCAAAATCACGCCCAAATCATCCGTGCCCAAATGGGCGGACAATCCGCGCTCGATCAGGCCCAGTGAAATCACCGCATCCGCATCGCCAGAGTTGGCGGCGATTTTTCCCTGCTCCACGGCAAAGGACAGCTCGTGCCCTAACTCGTCTTCCAGCACCGATGCCATGCGCCCCAGCTTGTCCGGCTCATGCGCAAGGGTCAGCATTTCCTCGACCAAACGGCGGTTCTGCGCTGTGTAAAGGAAGGGGATTTTTTCCCAAGTGGCCATGTCATTAAAAATCGAATGGGGAATGGGCGATGATCCCTCGCCGATCCATTTACGCAATGTGCCGCCTTTGCCCAACAGTGGCATGACGCGATCAATATTGATGGCGCGGTCAAAATCCGTACCGCCCACGCGCACGCCGTGGTTGGCCAAAATATCCACGCCGTTTTCACCAGAGCGAAACAACGAAAAGTCAGATGTACCGCCGCCGATATCAACGATCAGGCCCACTTCGCCGGATTGTTCCAACGCGCCACTGGCAATCGCCGCAGCCTCGGGCTCGTCCATGAACGACACCTCTTTGAACCCCGCCGCGATGTAGCAGGCGCGCAGGTCATCTTCGGCCTGCTGTTCGCGTGGATCGTCAGCGCCGTGAAACACAACGGGGCGTCCCGAAATGACGTTGTCAAATGTCAGGCCCGTGTCGGCTTCTGCCCGCACCTTAACCTCGCGCAGGAACCCCGCGATGATATCAACAAAGGTCACGCGCTTGTTCAGCACTTGGCGTTTCTCATGCATCAAGGTGGTGCCCAAAACACGTTTAAGCGCGCGCATGAAACGCCCGTCCAAACCGTCAAGCAGCGCTTGGTTCGCGGGTTCCCCGATCAGCGTTTTGCGGTTGTCGAAATCGAAAAAGAATGTGGTGGGCATCGTGGTTTGATCCCCTGCCAGTTTGACCAGCTTTGGTTTGCCATCCACCGCGTATCCCGCCGCCGTATTGGAGGTGCCAAAATCAATGCCCAATGTATGGGTTTGAGTGGTCATGATGCAGTCCCCAAATTAATCAAACGAATGGGGTCTCTAGGGTCACCAGCTGGGGCCGTCAATCGCGAAGTACCTCTATCCGTTCTGTGCATTTCCTAACCAAAGGTTACTGCCCGTTTTCAAACGTTAACACGCGGCGGTGTTTAACGATTGATTAAGTGAGGTTGCGGCGCTGAACTGTACAGATTGCCCTGTGATCTGTGCAGTTTCGTGAAATCCCGTTGATCTGGGCGCAATTTGGTGCGCTCAAACTGTACAGAACACGCCCCATTCTGCACATTGCGCCCCCGCAATCGCGGCGAACGCCCCGTTTACCGTTGCGCCCCGCCCTAACTTGGCCCCATAACCCCCTATGCTTAGTTATCAACATATATATCACGCGGGTAACCTCGCCGACGTTCACAAACATGCGCTTTTATCCAGCATGTTGAAGTACTTAACGGCCAAGGACAAACCCTTCACCTACTTTGAAACCCACGCGGGTCGTGCCGTCTATGATCTGGACGCTGATGAAGCCCTCAAAACGGGTGAAGCCGCCAAAGGCGTTGGCCTTTTGCGCGACAAATTTAAGGGCACAGCCTATGGCGATGTGTTAGCGCAAACCACTGAAACCCATGGGAAAACCGCTTATCCGGGTTCCCCGCTGATCGCCGCCACACTGTTGCGCGAGACAGACAAAATTCACCTGTGCGAATTGCATCCGGGCGAACACGCAGCGCTCGATTACGCCATGTCGCCCTACCCAGTCAGTTGCCACAACCGCGACGGCTTCGCCACCGCCCACAGCCTCCTCCCCCCGACCCCGCGTCGCGGCATGATGTTGATCGATCCGAGCTATGAAATTAAGACCGATTACGATCTGATCCCTGGCCACATCCGACGTTATGCGCGGTCTTGGAACGTGGGTATTATTGCCCTTTGGTATCCGATTTTGATGGACGGATCACACACCACTATGTTGAGAATGCTGGAAGAGGTTCACCCTGACGCAATGCGCCATGAAGTTCGGTTTACCCCTGCAAAACAAGGGCATGGCATGATTGGGTCCGGTATGTTTATTATCAATGCACCATACGGCACAGACACCACAGTCAAACACCTGACAAAGGTTTTCGCACCACTTTAACCAAAGGAACTCAGATGACTGCCAAAGGATATTGGATCGCCCACGCAACCGTACATGACCCTCAAACCTATGACATTTATCGCCAAGCCAACGCCGCGCCTTTGGCCGAATTTGGTGGCAAATTTCTGGTTAGAGGTGGCGAACAGAAAAACCCTGAAGGCGTTTGGAGCCCACGCACCGTTATCATCGAATTCCCAAGCTACGCAGATGCGTTGGCCTGTTACGAAAGCGAAGAGTATCAAGCGGCTAAGGCCATTCGCGCACCCATTTCTGAGGCGAATATGGTGATTGTTGAAGGCTATTTGGGCTAGGCCCATTGGCGCAGCGACCGACAAACGCTATATCGATGTTATGTTTGCAGATTTCCTTAAGCGTTTGACCGCTCCCGCCCCAACACAACTGCCTGACCACGATGCTCGTCTGGCCTTAACTGCGTTACTTGTGCGCGTCGCGCGCACTGACGGTCAATATGACGCCGAAGAAATGGCGCGCATCGATACGATCACTGCAGCGCGTTACGGGCTTGATAGCGCCCATAGCAAGGAATTGCGCAATGACGCCGAACAGTTAGAAGCCGAAGCTCCAGATACGGTGCGTTTCACCCGTGCGATTAAAGAAGCCGTTGATTATGAAGATCGCGTCGGCGTGATTGAAGCCTTGTGGCAAGTCGCCCTTGCAGATGGTGAACGCAGCCAAGAAGAAGACACAGTTTTGCGTTTGGTTGCTAATCTTTTGGGTGTCTCAGACCGCGACAGCGCCCTTGCGCGTCAACGGGTAACACCTTGATCCAAAGTGGAATTGCATCCCTTGGGATGTATGACTACCCCCACACCCACACCGCAAACACGTTGCTTTGGTCCCTGATCCGCGAGCAGCTTGGCTATGGCCCTGCCGAGCTAACCCACAACAGCGACCCATGGGACATTTGGCAAAGCCCGGATTTGGTATTCTCTCAAACCTGTGGATTACCGTTTCGGGCGCGCCTGCATGACAAGGTTCAACTGATCGGCACCCCAGACTATGGACTGATCGACTGCCCTGCGGGCCATTACAACAGCGTTATTGTTGTCTCTTCAGCCTCAACCATTGCGGAACTAAAATCACTCACTGGCCAAAGCATGGCCTATAACGACGGGCTATCTCAATCTGGATGGGCCGCACCACAAGCGCATTTAAGGCAGGCCAATACCCCATTTGAAACAGGGCCTTGCACAGGAAGTCATAAAGCTTCGGCACAGGCTGTGGTCAGTGGCGAGGCAGATTTTGCAGCGATTGATGCGCTGACTTGGGAGATGTTGTGCATCCATTTCCCTGCGGTAACAAACAAGCTTCGTGTGCTGACCAGAACCGTGCCAACCCCCGCCTTGCCCTACATCACATCCATGTCCCAAGACGCCGCTGTAATCGCAAATGCAGTCGATAGTGCAATGAAATTTTTGCCAGCCAAAGCACGCGAAACACTGCACCTCAAAGAGCTGGTTCGACTTGCACCAAGCGCCTATCTGGAAATGCCGTTGCCAACGGCACCCTAGCTGTTTCCGCAGCGTCACCTTTATCTTCAAAGGGTTTCGAACTCAGCGTTGCGTTTGTAAGTTGCGAATCTTAGGATTTTACCGCTTAATTAACTTCGTAAAAACAACAAGGTTGCTCCAAACCGTGACGCAAGCCGACCACCCAGTTATCCAAATCCAAAACCTTCACAAAGCCTATGGCAATCTGGAGGTTCTAAAAGGCGTTAATATCACTGCAAAACGCGGGGATGTAGTGTCTTTAATCGGATCATCTGGGTCTGGAAAATCAACCCTTTTGCGGTGCTGCAACCTTTTAGAAGACAGCCAACAGGGCGAAATCCTATTCAAGGGTGAACCCGTCACTTGGCGTGGCACCGGCCACAACCGCCGCCCCGCGGACAACACCCAAGTCCTGCGCATTCGCACCAACCTATCTATGGTGTTCCAGCAGTTTAACCTGTGGGCGCACATGAGCATCCTGCAAAACGTGATGGAAGCTCCGCTAACGGTTCTAAAACGCGACCGCGATGAAGTGGAGCACTCTGCCCGTCGTTATCTGGTAAAAGTTGGCATCGGGGACAAATGTGACGCCTACCCTGCCCAACTATCTGGCGGCCAGCAACAACGCGCGGCCATCGCCCGTGGACTGTGCATGGAACCAGAAGCATTGTTGTTTGACGAGCCCACCTCGGCCCTCGATCCAGAGCTGGAACAAGAGGTCATCAAAGTCATCAAGGACCTTGCCGCTGAGGGGCGCACGATGATGATCGTCACCCATGACATGAAATTAGCAGCTGATGTATCGGATCACGTTGTGTTCCTTCACCAAGGGCTAATCGAAGAACAAGGCGCGCCCGAAGATCTATTTGGCGCACCAAAATCCGAACGCCTCCAAGGGTTCCTTTCGGCTACCCAACCTGCGTAATGAAATTACAAAACCACCTAACGGGAGTACTACACATGAAAAACCTTATCCTTACGACTGCTGCTCTTGCAGTAACTGCCGGCATGGCAATGGCAGACGGCCACGCCGTTGTGCGCATGGGTACAGAGGGCGCATACCCTCCATACAACTTCATCAACGATGCTGGCGAAGTTGACGGCTTTGAGCGCGAGTTGGGCGATGAGCTTTGCTTGCGCGCTGAATTGACTTGTGAGTGGGTCACAAACGAATGGGACAGCATTATCCCGAACCTCGTTTCTGGCAACTACGACACAATCATCGCTGGCATGTCCATCACTGACGAACGTGACGAAGTAATCGACTTTACGCAAAACTACACACAGCCAGACCCATCCAGCTACTTGGTTGCATCAGCAGATGCCGACATCACAGGTGGCGTCATTGCTGCACAAACTGGCACAATCCAAGCGTCATTCGTTGCGGCGTCCGGCGCGACATTGGTTGAATTCGCAACACCAGAAGAAACAGTTGCGGCTGTTAAAAATGGTGAAGCAGATGCGGTTCTAGCAGACAACGCTTACCTTGCGCCAATCGCTGACGAAGATGGCGATCTGCAATTGCTTGATCAAAAAGAATTGATCGGTGGCGGCGTTGGCATGGGCCTACGTGAGAGCGACGGCGAGCTGAAAGGCAAGTTCGACGCAGCGATCCAATCCATGAAAGACGACGGCACATTGAACGCGCTGATCGCTAAATGGGAAGTTGGCGAACAATTCTAAGTTTACCAATCTATCTGCGAAGGGGGAGCCAAATGCGCTTCCCCCTTCATCTTACTAAATAAACTCAAATTCCGCCCTCAATGAGGTCTCCCAATTTTCAGTTTTTGCACAGACCCAAGCCTCTTGCCTGATTGGCAATGGATGGCCTGCTATCTGACCACCGGCAAACATATGTCGATCTATTGGTCCGTGCTTACTGTTCTATTGCTGCTGGGGATC
This sequence comes from Rhodobacteraceae bacterium UBA7436, assembly GCA_002478745.1. GTDB lineage: Bacteria > Pseudomonadota > Alphaproteobacteria > Rhodobacterales > Rhodobacteraceae > Ascidiaceihabitans. The sequence goes on from DLQI01000065.1 coordinate 7,705, forward strand.
ACGGCCCCCACCGCTCTTGCATTCGGGTTTGCCGGCGCATCTGCTGCCCGTTCACGTATTGCACCTGTCTCGTGGTTTGGTCGTGGCTACATCGCAGTTGTGCGCGGTGTGCCCGATATCGCCTTTTTCCTATTCTTTGTAATCGCTTTGGATCAAATAATAGAGGCCACGCGCCATCATATTCTTTGTCCCGACTGGGTCGAACCAATCCGCCAAGGTAGTGACTTTGTTGTTTGTCAGGCTGCAAAAATGCCACTGGGCAACGCGCCACAACGGGTCCACGAAAGCTATGGTTTCGCCATAGCTGTCTTCACCTTCGCGATTGTCTTTGGTGCTTTTGCCGCCAATGTTATTCAAGGTGCCATGGCTACAGTGCCGCGTGGCCAAATCGAAACGGGCGAAAGCTATGGCATGACATCGCGCCAAACGTTTTGGCGCATTCTTGTCCCGCAGATGTGGGTCTATGCCCTGCCCGGCCTTTCCAACCTATGGATGGTTTTGATCAAAGCAACACCATTGTTATTTCTGCTCGGTATCCAAGACATCGTTTACTGGGCCCGTGAACTTGGCGGTATCAAGACATCCCGCTTCACTGACTACCCGCACGGTGATTGGCGCATGTGGTATTTCCTTGCCTTGCTTGTTTTCTATCTCATTTTCACTCGCGTCTCTGAAATCACACTCGAGCGCTTAATGGTACGCCTTACACGCGGCCAAGCGACCACCGCCGGTGAAGCACAGCGCAAGGCGGGTACAACATGAGCGCCTGCGTACAAACAATAACGGACTATGGTTTGCGGGCCGTTGGGATCGGTAAACGCTTGCTCCCTCGTGAAGACTTCACATTGTGCGAACAGTTTACGCTCATCGGCTCTGGCATGATTTGGAACGTCTATTTTGGTATCCTCGCCTTGATCGCAGGATTTGGTTTCGCAACGCTACTGGCTGTTGGGAAAGCATCAAGTATCAAGGTGATACGCAAACCATCTGAATGGTTCATCTTCCTATTTCGTGGCTCTCCGCTGTTCATCCAATTCTTCTTTGGCTATTTTCTGTTCCTTAAATTGAAAACCGTCTTTCCAATTTTTGCGCCTTTCACCGCCGCCTGGTTGGGTGCATTGGTCGTGCTGTTTTTCAACACCTCCGCCTATACCGCCGAAATATTTTATGGCGCTTTGCGCTCGATCCCAAAGGGTGATGTTGAGGCCGCTGATGCATATGGCCTTTCGGGCTGGTCCCGTTTCAAACGCGTTATATGGCCAACAATGCTACGTCTTGCATGGCCTGCCTATACGAATGAGGCGATCTTTTTGTTTCACGCAACCACTTTGGTTTTTTTCAGTGGGTTCCCCGCATGGCAACAACGCGGCGATGCCCTTTATTACGCAAGCTATTTTGCGGACAAGACGTTCAATCCCTTCATTCCGTATCCGATTTTGGCTGGTTATTTCATTCTCCTAACGCTCTGCGTGATTGGCCTGTTCAGTATCGTGAACCGTCACTTGAACCGCCATCTTCCAGCAAACACACGCCAGCGATTGCGCATTCGTCCTAATCTTATACGGTAAGATAAATCCTGCTATGTGTTCGGTGAATACAAGCTAGGCAAATCGAATTTGGGACCTGAACAATGAACTTAGCCGATCTTCAAACCTTCCGGGTAGTTGCATGTGATCTAAACGGTCAGATGCGTGGCAAGGTTGTTCCTGGTTCATATGCTGACAAGTTACCATCTGGATCAGTCCGCCTACCATTTTCCGCACTCGATGTTGATTTGTGGGGTACGGATATTGTCGGCAGCCCGCTTGTTTTTGAAAGTGGAGATGCAGACGGAATGTTGTTCCCAACAGACCGTGCACCTTGCCCCGTTCCTTGGTTAGAAACACCTTCCGCAATTGTTCCTGTGACGTTGAGCAACGAAGATGGAACACCTTTTGCTGGCGATCCACGACACGCTTTGGCCCGTGTATTGGCTGATTATGACGCTCGCGGGTGGCAAGTAATCGCAGCAACTGAGATGGAATTCACGCTTGTTGATGACAAAGGCGATGCGCCCACGCCTCCAGTTGATCCACGAAATGGTGTGCCCCTTGATGGTGGCGAAGTGTTGTCTGTGTCTCAAATTGACGCCTTCGCAGCATTTTTTGACGATCTTTATTCAGGGGCTGCAGCGATGGGTATTCCCGTTGAAACAGCCACATCAGAGGCCGGCATAGGGCAATTCGAAATCACCATGCGCCATGGCCCTGCGTTAGAGGCGGCAGACAATGCGTGGCTGTTCAAATCACTGGTGCGCGGTTTGGCCCGCAAGCATGGCATGGCCGCAACATTTATGGCGAAACCCTATTTAGATGACGCGGGCAATGGCATGCATGTCCATTTTTCGGTCTTGGACAGTGAGGGTAACAACGTCTTTGATAATGGCGGACCTGAAGGCACTGATACTATGCGCCACGCTGTTGCAGGATGTTTGGCCGCAATGCCCGCCAGCAGTTTGATCTTTGCCCCTTTCGCAAATTCGTATGATCGATTGGTTGATGGAGCCCACGCGCCCACCGCTTCCGCATGGGGATATGATAACCGCACCGTAGCGATCCGTATCCCCGGCGGTCCAAATGGCGCACGCCGGATCGAGCACCGAACAGCTGGCGGTGATATCAATCCCTACCTTTTGCTAAGCGCAGTATTGGGTGCGGCGATGATTGGTATCAAAGACGAATTGGAGCCAAGCGAGCCAATCGTCGGGAACGCTTATGACGTTGACGATTTGCCTCGCCTCGCGCCGGATTGGACGTCTGCAACGGAGATGTTCGCAAGCGATCCAATGATTGCGCGTATCTTTGATCCAATGTTGATCGGGAATCTTTTGCGCTGTAAACGCCAAGAAATCGAAAAGTTTGAGCAGATGCCCGCCTCAACACATTGGCGTGCCTTACTGGAACGTGTCTAAGGGCGCTTGCCGCGCCCTAATCCCTTGCAGTAGGGTGAAAAAAACTAAGGTGCTTTATGAAAATCGGACTACTCCAAGCGGGCCATTTTGTTCCAGAGCTGCAATCAGAACTTGGTGATTATAATGCGTTGTACAGCCGCCTGTTAGCGGGACACGGGCATGATTTTGATCTGGAAACCTTCAGCGTTGTTGATATGGAATTTCCTCATAATTTAGACGGTGTTGATGGCTGGTTAATCAGTGGCTCTAAGCACGGCGCTTATGAGGATCATGCGTTTATCCCCCCTCTTGAAGAATTGATCCGCGCGATACATGCATCGGGCAAGCCATTGATTGGTATATGCTTTGGTCATCAAATCATTGCCCAAGCTTTGGGCGGTACCGTCGCAAAATTTGATCAAGGTTGGTCAGTCGGCCGCGTCGAATACGACATGCAAGGTCAAACATTTGCGTTAAACGCATGGCATCAAGACCAAGTTGTACAGCCTCCAAAAGGCGCTGAAACAGTAGGTTCCTCCTCGTTTTGCGCACACGCTGCTTTGGCTTACGGTGATCAAATCTGGACCATGCAGCCGCATCCAGAATTCGAAAGCCCCGCGATCGATGGGCTGATCCAATACAAGAGCGGGGCAGTCGAAGTTGATCGCGTCGAACATGCCAAACGCCAATTATCTGCCGCCAACAACAATGCCGAAATCGGCAAAAAAATGGCTGACTTTTTTATGAAAGAGAGGGCCTGATGGCCACGAACTGGAATGGTACCCTACCCGAAGCTGCGCAAGAGTACCTAAAAGATCGCCGTCTAGACGAGGTAGAGTGTATTATTTCTGACCTACCTGGCATCGCGCGCGGCAAAGCGGTGCCTGCCAAGAAATTCATGCGCCAAGACTCGTTTCATTTGCCAGACAGTATTTTTTATCAAACCATTACGGGTGGATGGGGCGAAGCCGCAGGCGATGAGGGTTTCATCGAAAAGGACATGATTTTGCGCCCCGACATGTCCACTGCAACTGCCGCACCGTGGACCGGTGATTGGACGCTTCAAGTGATCCATGACGCTTTTGATCGCAACGGCGAACCCGTTCCATTCTCGCCGCGCAACGTCTTGAAACGCGTTGTGAAAATGTACCGCGACAAAGGCTGGGAACCTGTCGTGGCCCCTGAAATGGAATTCTTCCTTGTGGCCCGCAATATAGATCCGGCCCAAGAAATTCGTCCGATGATGGGCCGTTCCGGTCGCCCCGCAGCCGCACGTCAGGCATATTCGATGACTGCAGTTGATGAGTTTGGCCCTGTCATCGACGACATTTATGACTTTGCAGAAGCGCAAGGTTTTGAGATTGATGGCATCACGCAAGAAGGCGGCGCGGGTCAACTTGAGATCAATCTGTTGCACGGTGATCCCGTGAAACTGGCCGACGAGGTATTTTACTTTAAACGCTTGATCCGTGAGGCGGCATTGCGTCACGATTGTTATGCAACATTCATGGCGAAACCGATTGCGGATGAACCTGGGTCTGCAATGCACATTCACCACTCGATCTTGGATATTGAGACTGGTCAAAACATCTTTTCCGGCCCTCAGGGTGGCGAGACAGATGCGTTTTTCCACTTTATCGCTGGTCTGCAAAACCACATGCCGTCTGCATTGGCGGTGATGGCCCCTTATGTGAACAGTTATCGCCGATATGTGAAAGACCACGCGGCGCCCATCAATTTGGAATGGGCGCGTGACAACCGCACGACAGGTATTCGTATCCCACTCTCATCTCCTGATGCCCGCCGCGTTGAGAACCGTTTGGCAGGCATGGATTGCAACCCGTACCTATGCATCGCGGCATCTCTGGCGTGCGGTTATTTGGGTTTGCTAGAAGAAAAACGTCCCGACAAACAATTCAAAGGCGATGCATATGATGGGGCAGAAGACATCCCGCGCGTGCTTGGAGAGGCATTGGATCTGTTCGAGGAAGCCACGGCCTTGCATGAAGTCTTGGGTGCGGATTTTGCCCGTGTCTACTCGATTGTGAAGCGTGCGGAATACGATGAATTCTTGCAAGTTATTTCTCCATGGGAGCGCGAGCATCTGTTGCTCAACGTCTAGGCGGTTAACATGAACCTACTTGATGCCAACGACATCCAAGGGGCATATCCCGAAAGCTGGTACGCTGCGACGACAGACACCTTGCCGCCTTGCTCTCCACATGAAGGTGAAACTCGCGCGGATGTCTGTGTCATAGGCGCAGGATTTACGGGGCTGTCCGCAGCCCTGCATTTGGCGCAGGCAGGACGTGACGTTGTGCTGATAGATGCGCAACGCATTGGATTTGGAGCATCAGGCCGCAATGGGGGGCAATTGGGTAGTGGCCAGCGGGTTGAACAACCTTATCTGGAAAAGATGTTAGGCGATGATGACGCGCTTAAGCTTTGGGATCTTGGCCAAGACTCAAAGGCGCTGGTCAAAGGGTTGATCAAAGAGCACAATATCGACTGCTATTTGCGCCCTGGAATTGCATGGTCTGCATCAACGAAAAGCGATGTCGATGAGCTGCATCAATATGCAGAGCATATGGATCACAAATATGGCTATACAATTCAGCCACTCGACGCAGCTGCAATGCATGAACTTTGCCCATCACCTGACTATGTGGGCGGCCTTATGGACCGTGACGCAGCCCATTTGCACCCCTTGCGCCTCGCGATTGGCCTGGCTAAGGCGGCCATCGCTGCCGGTGTGCGCATCTATGAGGGCACGCGCGCCCAAACCATTGACTATGGCCCGCCCTGTACGGTTACCACGTCAAACGGTAAAATCACGTCGGATTACATCATACTTGCTGCCAATGGCTATCTTGGCGGCCTTGCGCCCAAAGTCGCCGCTCGTGTTATGCCAATTAACAATTTCATTGCTGCAACTGAGCCGCTTGGCGATGATGCAAAACGAGTTCTGACCGAGGACGTCGCAATAGCTGACGGGCGATTTGTGGTAAATTACTTCCGCCTTAGCCACGATGGCCGCCTGCTGTTTGGTGGCGGCGAAAGTTATGGCTACAAATTCCCCAAGGACCTTGTCGCCAAAGTTAGCAAACCGATGACTGAGATATTTCCACATTTGCGTGATGTTCGCATCGACTACGCATGGGGTGGCACGCTTGCAATCACGATGAAACGTCTACCATACCTCACGCGATTGGCCCCCAATGCGTTAAGCGCATCGGGCTATTCAGGGCACGGCGTTGGAACCGCGACACATGCGGGACAACTGATGGCGATGGCCGTTGAGGGTGAAACAGATGGCTTTGATACTATGTCACGCATTCCAACCTATCCATTCCCGGGCGGTGCATCACTGCGCACACCTCTGCTGAGCCTTGCAATGACGTGGTATAGTATGCGCGATCGTTTAGGGTTTTAAGCAGAACCTTAGCGTAAGACCAATGGTTGGCTCATCCACTCTCGTAACGCCGCTGTTGTCGCTGCGGGATCGTCGAGCGTCATAAAGTGGCCCGCATTCTCCAATACAACTAGGTGTGCAAATGGTATCAGTTCGGCCATGAACGTATGTCGTTTAACCGGGCAAATTTGGTCGTGAGCACCACATAAAACAAGTGTAGGCACTTTGCATTTACGCAATGTTCCTTGTTGATCACGTCGCCGCTGCAGGGCGCGTGATTGGCGTACAAATGTTTCACCGCCAAGGGTCAACGCCATGTCGACGACCAGTTCGCAAACATCATTGCGTTGGGGGCCTGGTGCAAAGTGCTGCGTTTCCAATTTTTTGCGCATCACCTGTTCTAGACGGCCAGTGCGTACACCAACAATTTGTGGTTCACGTTCTGCAGCTGCGGGTGGCGTTTCAGCGAGGGGATTGGTCCCCATCAATGCAATTCGCGTGATCCGGTCCGGGGCCCGACGCAGCAACTCCATCGCAATAATGCCGCCCATGCTAAGGCCAGCAAGAGCAAAGCGCGCAGGAAGTTGATCGAGCAGATTGGATGCAATTTCTTCAACTCGCTCACCTTGGGTGATCGGTGCAACAGTGACACATGTGTCCGCTGACAATTCCGCAATTTGTGGGCCAAAGAGGCGTGCATCGCACATCATCCCCGGCAGGAAAACCAATGGTTCAGCCATATTTGCTTACCCCATGATCAATTCGAAATTGCTTCACTTCTCACGCCCGCTCAAAACTTTTCAATATTGAGGCACAATGGCCTGCCAACCCAAAATGAGCAAGCAGGCGTTGGCATATTTCAGCCTTTCAATCGCTCCCAAAAGTAATTGAGATGACGGCTTACGATTTCATTGTAGCGGTCAGATTGCTTCAATGCTGCAAGGCCCGAATTAAAACGGTAGAGATGAGTAGTTCCCCGCCAGTGACGTTTTGAAATCACGACATGAAGGCCTTGAATAGAAACCGGTTTAGGCAAAGCAGACACTTGATCATTAAGCCCACGATTATAGGTGATTTCAGTGCCGAGGAATTCGTTCACGGATACCGCGTCAACCTTTCCCTCCAACAGCAAATCGAAACAAGCTTCTGCTGTGGGAGCGACAGTCAATGTGATCAACTCGTCAGCCAACCAATTCCGTCCATCTTGATCTAGATCGTAGGTCAAAAATCCTTTGGGACGGCAAATATTTTTACCAAACACATCGCTGTCCGTCTCAAACCGCATTGGGTTATCGGTGTTCACGAAAAACAGCATCACCAAGTCCAACAAAGGGTCGGAGAAATGGAAGTTCGCGCAACGGTATTGGGTGGGATTGGCTTCGCAATTGGGGCGATACCACGGGAACCCCATATCAACGACTTTTTCTTCCAGCATAGGATTAAGATGCTGAGACCAGTCATCTTCCCAAACAATTGCAAAGCTCACCGGTTCAGGCGTCTCTTCAAAAGCTGCGTTGACCAGTTCGGTCACCATACCGTTGCCAGGCCATCCGCGGTCGGTGAAGGGTGCGTAATTAGAGCCCGTCACTAGCGTAAGCTCTGCATCCACTTGTTGCAGCGGCGTTGGGTCTGCTTCGACAACGACACTGCCCGCAGGACATGGGATTACCAGTTCTTTGCCGACGGCAACATCCAACAGACTGCCACCCTGAAGTTCAGGGTTGTTGTAAAAGATCAACGACCATTTCGTTAGGTCACCTAATTGGGTTTCAGCAATCGTAAACAGCGTGTCCCCGTCTTTGACAATATAGTTTGGCTGACAGGCCCACGCACCACCAGCCAATCCAAACTGAAGCACTGCTGCAGTTAAGAGAGGATAAGTTTTCATTAGAAATCTGCCCAGATGTTCGTCATGTGACGATCAACAATGGCCTGATAATCACCTGCATCTTTGATCTCTTGCAGGCCATTGTTAAAGATTTCGATTACGGCTTCTGCATTTGGGTGATCTTTGCTGACCAACATATGCAAGCCGGTGATCGCGATTGGACGCCCTTGATTGATCTCAACAGTATCCTTGATGTTCATCGTGTTCATCATGGAACGACCTGTGAATTCATTCAGCGTTACAACATCAACTTCTCCATCAACCAACATTTGGAAACATTCACGCACAGACTGTGGGCGCTTCAGCGTGATTTTGTTGTCAGTCACCCATAGGCGATCGGGACGATCCAGATCAAAGATGTAATACCCCGCTAGACGACAAAGCGTACGACCAATCATATCGTCATCTTGGGCAAATGGGATCGGATTGTTCTTATTCACGAACAATGGAACCAAGAATTCAAAAAGGGATTCCGAATGTAAGTAATCAGAGCAGCGGAAATAATCTGGACGTTTTGAACAATCAGGCAAACTCCAAGGGAAGCCCATATCCATCATTGCGTTGCTGAGCAGCGGATCAAGATGAGAGGCCCAATCATTGACCCAGTGCAGTTTATAGTTTTCCGCAGCAGTAGAAGCCTTCATCGAACGTACAACAATTTCGGTCACAAGACCGTCATTATCCAAACCGGGATGTACGAAAGGGGCAAAGTCGCTGCCCGTTACAAGATTCAAAGTTTGCTCTAACTTACGTCCGCTTGGCGCTGCACGCGGTGCGGGTGCTGCTGCCGCTTCGACTGCAACCTCAACTGGTGCGCCACCTTCAAGCCCAACGGGAAAACCGTCAATACAGCTCAGGCGCAATTTCATGCCAGCACGCAGTGCGTTTGGATTTTCACCAATTAGACTGAGGTTTGCCGAATGGATCGCTGTCCATTTACCTACGTCTTTGTATTGTCGATCTGCGATCAACGACAGGCTCTCACCGCGTTTAACCACGTAATTACCGCCACAAGATTGTGCGAAAGCAGGCATAGCGCACACAGATAGTGTCAGCGTTACCGCTGTTAAGAATCGTTTCATTGATCACCCCCCAGATGAATATATCGGGATAATCCTAGTTTAAGCCCTTCCCGTCAAAGTAGAGGCTACATTTTGTGCCAATACCTATAGGTTGCGGTGTAATTCGGTTCACGGATAGGCTATTCCCCGAAAGACCGGAAAATCTTCGTATTTCTGACGGCGTTGAATCAATGTTTCACTGGGCTCTTCCCCTGAGCGCAGTAACATGCCGCGCGGCGCGATATAGCTTGAGATTGTGCGCTGCGGCTTGGGTCGCCAGACCAAATTGAACGCCGCTAGCTTGGGGAAGAACCACATTTCGGAATACGGCATGTGGTCATGAACCCACCATGACAAATCTTGCCAATCACGCCCCTGGTCATATTGATCCGCAAACCACGGCACGACGACCGTGGCCCCTGCCACAGCTTGATCACCGGCATTCAAATCCCAGATGTGGCATTCAATCGGGTTATCATTGCGCGCACAATTTAGGTTATGCTTGTTTCCATAGGCATTCAGTTCGGGTGACCGATAGCCGGAGCGAACCGCAATTCGCCCAAATGTTTCCTCCAACGGATCTAAAAGTTGGGTGCAAAATTGTCTGCCGTTTTCCAAAACAAGGTCTGGCTGCATCGGTACATTCTGCACACCATGAAAGCCGTTAATCTCTGAATACATAAAGTCGCGCATGTAAAAGTGTTTAGAGAGACGCTGCCGACCAAAGGTTTCCAAGCTCCACATACTGCGCGGCTGGCGCATTAGGCGGCACCGTTCCATTGAAATTCACCGTTAGGTCCCAGCGGGCTAAACGGATTATGTGCAATTTCCCAAATATGCCCCTCTGGGTCTGCAATGTACCCATGATGCCCACCCCAGAAAACGTCCTGAGCGCTTTTAAGGACTGCACCACCCGCAGCTTCGGCTTTCGTTATGATTGCAGCAACTTCAGCTTTCTCTGCAACATTGTATCCAAGCGTCATACGACCGGCACCCAATGTCTCTATTGGCAGCCCCAAGTCTTTGGCCAAAGCATCCAGCGGATACAGCCCTAAGGTTTGCCCAATGAGATCGAAAGCAATAACACCGTCAGGGCTATCAACACGTGCCCATCCCAACGCCTCGTAAAAGGCGGCCGACTGTGCCATGTTTTTTACGCCTAAAGTAATCAAGCTAACGCGTTGTTGCATCATCGTAACTCCTCATACCACTCAAGGATCGCGGCAACGCTGCGCGCCGTTTGACCCGGGGAAATTATATCGCCTGCAATAACGTGCTTGGATGGATCATCCCCTGCACCCAATTCTGGCCTCACGGTCGTTACATCGCCTCCCCACTGAGCAGCGATACGTTGTGTGACGTCCGAACGTACAACTTTGTCCCCTTTAGCATAGTGGAACAACGCTGGGATTTTTACATCAGAATAATCCAAAGCAATTGCAGCTTTGACTGACGCCGCCATCGGGAATACCGCCTTGCTTGGATAAGTTGTGGTCCAGTGAAGCGCTTGAGCGTCGTTGAGTGGCTCAAAGGAGCGTGCTTTCCCAACCAGTAAGGGCAACCAATACCGCGCTGCAGGCAGATTTAGCATTGGAGCGGCGGGGTTATTAACACCAAAATTGGGCGAGACGAAAACAACGCCCATAACGTCTTTTTGCAATTCAGGCCTATGCAATGCCAAGGCCGTTAGTGTCCCACCTGTTGAAGTTGACAGGATCAAAACCTTATCCCCGATGTGGCGCGCGACAGTTAATGCCTCAACAACGTCAGCCATCCACCCCGTAACGGTGCCGTCTGCCATGGCGGCACTGTCGCGTCCGTGTCCCTGAAAGCGGGTATAAACAAGGTTGGCACCAAGTGCCGAGGCAACATCGTCGGGCACCGGACGGATTTCTTGAGAGCTTGCAGAAAAACCATGTAGATAAACCACTGATAGTGGCGTCTTAGCTTCCTCATCACCTGCCCAAATCACGCGCTTTTCACTGTTTTCGCGTATATTTAGGATCGGAATTTCTTGGCTTTTGAAATATGCATCTACGCCATCGTCAAACAGGCTGTCATCAAAAGTGGTTTCAAACGTGGTATCTTCGTAGGGTCCCCAAAACCACATTGTGATCCCCACCACGATCAGGGCAAGCAAGATGCGCCCGATGAACTTACCAAGCGTCCTCATTCTGCGTCTCCCATAACTTCAAGCACTGCACGTTCGATCAACCCCAAGCATGGTCCATCTGAGAACCGGTGATCTGCGTCTTTGATCAACGTCAGGCGCATGTCTGGGCTGCTTGCGTGTTCTTGCAACCTTACCGCACAATCCGTGCTGACCGCGGTATCAGCGGTACCCTGAAGCATGCGCACAGGAAACGGTAAATCTAACGGACTACGCAGAACCAACTGGTTGCGCCCATCCTCGATCAATCTTTTACTTATAATGTAAGGTTCCATATAATCAGAGGGTAGCTCGATCTGCCCATCTGCTTCGAGTGCAGCCTTCTGTGAATCGCTAAACGATGCCCAATACCCGTCTTCTGTAAAATCTGGTGCCGCTGCAATCGTCACCAGCCCGGCCATGCGTTCAGTGTGGTCACGCGCAAATAACAGTGATTGCCAGCCCCCCATACTGGAGCCCACCAAAACCACCTTGCTCTCCGTCAAAGCATCGATCGCAGCAAAGGTATCCTCAGCCCAATCACCTATGCATCCCGTTTCAAAGGTGCCGGAACTGATCCCATGGCCAGAGTAATCGAACCGCAAGAACGCTTGTCCTCGCGCACGGGCCCACGCCTCGAGATGGATCGCTTTCGTACCTTCCATGTCAGATTTCAAACCACCCAAGAAGACAAGCCACGGGCCAGCCCCTTCTGCACGGTGATATCCGATGCGGCGGCCTTGCGGCGTGTTTAAGTACTGTGGTTCCGACATGACTGCCCCCCTGAATTCCGGTGGATAATGCGACACGCAGACGGCCTGACGCAATCCGAAATGTGACCCGTAAACACGAAGTATTATCTGATAATCCCCTCGGCCTTGACCCCTCCCGATGCATTGGGCAAAAGGGCTGGGAACCATATAACCCGCAACCGGGCGTTTCGTAGGCGCCAAACTGACGAGGAGTGCCCAGATGGCATCAGTCTCCCTTACCTTTCCCGACGGCAATGCACGCGAATATGACGCTGGCGTCACAGCAGCAGCAGTTGCCGAAAGCATCTCAAAATCCCTCGCTAAAAAGGCGATCAGCGCCACAGTGAACGGCGAACATTGGGACCTGCAATGGCCAATCAATGAGAACGCCACCATCGCTCTGCACACCATGCAAGACGATGAGCAAGCCAATGAACTAGTGCGCCACGATCTGGCCCACATCATGGCCCGCGCTGTGCAAGAGATTTGGCCCGATACCAAAGTGACCATCGGTCCTGTGATCAAAAACGGTTGGTACTATGACTTTGATCGCAAAGAGTCATTTACCCCTGAAGACCTGATCACCATCGAAAAAAAGATGAAAGAGATTGTCAACAAACGCGACGCCGTGCGCACCGAAGTCTGGGAGCGCGATGTTGCGATCAAATACTACGAAGATCGCGGCGAGCCTTACAAAGTTGAATTGATTGAAGGTATCCCAGGGGATGAACCGCTGCGCATGTATTGGCACGGCGAATGGCAGGACCTGTGCCGTGGCCCACACTTGCAACACACTGGTCAAGTGCCCGGTGACGGCTTCAAACTGATGTCCATCGCAGGTGCCTACTGGCGCGGTGATAGCGACCGCGAAATGCTGCAACGCATCTACGGCGTGGCCTTCACCGGCAAGGAAAAGCTCAAAGCACACCTGAACATGCTGGAAGAAGCCGCTAAACGCGACCACCGTAAGTTGGGCCGCGAAATGGACCTGTTCCACATGCAAGAAGAAGCCCCGGGCCAAGTATTTTGGCATCCAAACGGCTGGCGCATCTATACAGAGCTACAAGACTACATGCGTCGCCGTCAGCGCGCAGGTGGCTATGTTGAGGTGAACACACCACAAGTAGTGAATCGTCAGCTGTGGGAAAAATCCGGCCACTGGGAAAGCTACCAAGAGAACATGTTCATCGTTGAAGTGGACGAAGATCATGCACGTGAAAAAACTGTCAACGCACTCAAACCAATGAACTGTCCATGCCACGTTCAGGTCTTCAACCAAGGTATGAAATCCTATCGCGATTTGCCTTTGCGCATGGCCGAATTTGGGTCATGCAACCGTTATGAGCCATCAGGTGCCTTGCACGGTATCATGCGCGTACGTGGGTTCACCCAAGATGACGGGCATATTTTCTGTACTGAAGAGCAAATCGAAACAGAGACAAAGATCTTCATTGAATTCCTGTCAGAGATTTACGCCGAATTGGGATTCACCAATTGGGCCATCAAATTGTCCACCCGCCCTGAAAAGCGGATTGGTTCTGATGAAATCTGGGACCAGTTGGAGACAGCACTTGGCAACGCCTGTAAAGCGGCCGGATACGAATACGAAATCCAAGAAGGCGAAGGCGCTTTTTACGGCCCTAAGCTTGAGTTCGTTTTGACCGATGCGATCGGACGTGACTGGCAGTGTGGTACATTGCAGGTCGACAGCAACATGCCAGAGCGCCTTGATGCGTCATACGTTGGCCAAGATGGCAACAAACACCAGCCATTCATGTTGCACCGCGCAACACTGGGATCGTTCGAGCGTTTCATTGGTATTTTGATCGAAGAGCACGCTGGTAAGTTACCGTTCTGGTTGGCCCCGCGTCAGGTTGTTGTGGCCTCTATTATCTCAGATGCGGACGACTATGTGCATGAAGTTGTTGCAGCGTTAAATGCTTCGGGTGTGCGTGCAGAAGCCGACGTTCGCAATGAAAAGATCAACTATAAGGTCCGTGAACACTCGGTTGGAAAAGTGCCTGTGATCTTAGCGGTTGGCGCACGTGAAGTCGAAGAACGTACGATAACGGTACGTCGACTGGGTGAGAAACAGACATCGGTTCAGACATTTGATGATGTCAAAGCTGCATTGGCTGTTGAATCAACACCGCCAGATTTGCGCTAATCCCTACCCAAAAACCCAAAGCGCCCCGCTGATTTTCTAGCGGGGCGTTTCAATTGCCTCGTACCCTTAGCTATAAATGATGGCTTAAGCGAAAGTCGGCAATAAGCCCAAAGTATATTTTCAATAGCTACATAATGAAGATGTAACTTATCATATCGGGTACTTTACTTACTTCCGCTTCTTAGCACAATTTGGGAAAAACGTGGTTTCCAAATCAATAGGGCTCCTCGAGCCTGAATAAGCTCGAACTATGTTAACAACTAGCTCCCAAACTGTGTCAACACTGCCGTCTTCTGGCATCTTCTTTTTTACGAGCTCGTAAAGATCACCAACGCTAACAAGGCTTTGTGCTTCGATGTCGTTTATCTCAAATCTAAACGCTTCTTCAATTTCTTTCAGCATCTCAACATCATCTAGGTCATCACTCAAGTCACTGTATTCAATCTCTCACTTACTTTGTAACGACCAAACGGCCACATTATAGAACCTCCAAATTGAATGAAGCGAAGCATAGCCGCTAATTGGCCAGCGTTAAACTCCAGCATTTTGGCGAACGGCTGCTCCCTCCGCAAAGCAGCCCACATCCAAAAAAGCTTCACCCCAACAAAACCGCCTGAACATCCTTCGTCCAACCCAAATGCATCTTATCGCCTTCCACAATCAGCGGGCGCTTCATCAACGCCGGATGCTGCGCGATCAAATCAAGCGGCGCACCTAAGCGCTCGTCTTCAGACAATCCACGCCAAGTGGTTGAGCGCGTGTTCAACAATGCGGCGCCAAATTGAGCGAAGGCCAATTCCATAACTTCAGCAGGCACACCATCAGAACGGACATCAACCAATTCCGCATGAGCCAACGCCTTCAGAGCTTTGCGGCAAGTATCACAATTTTTTAAGCCATATATCTTCATGATATTCCTCATTGTTTCCTAATACTTAGCTTGATCACTTGCGAACATCACGCAGTTTTTCTTGATTTTAAGTCTAATCGAACAAAATATACGCTAGGGAGTGGATGGTATATTGCCTTCCCGATTACCCGAAGCAAGACCCGTATTATGGGTGAATATTGACTATAAGGAGGCGTTAAATATGCCGAATGGTACCGTAAAATGGTTTAACACCACAAAAGGATTTGGGTTTATTGCACCCGATGATGGCGGAAGCGATGTATTTGTCCACATCTCAGCTATTGAACAATCAGGGCTGACAGGCCTAAGCGACAATCAGAAAGTCAGCTTTGGCCTCGTCGAAGGCCGTGATGGGCGCCAAATGGCAAGCGATATCACGCCTCTTTAAAACAAAAACCGGCGCGAAGGTTCCCCAACGCGCCGGTCTTGAAAACTTAAATACGTGACCCTTGGATCAATCGTAAGTGCAGCCCTTAGTGCCAACTTGGCATGCCGCTTGGCGACGCTTTACAGCTTTACGAGGCGCAGCCGGTGTCATCTTGGCCTGCTGATAAGACATGTTCTGGTTCGGCACGCCGCAGCATACAACGCCAGAAATTGTCACTGGCTGAAGACCCGCTGGGCAAAAGTTCTCACCGTGGTGGGGATAAATTTTAGCCCCTTAGGAAGAAGCCTGTGCGGCGTAGCTGCCGCTTGTCACTGTCACATTTGTCAGAACAATTTGAGTCACTGAAACGGATGTATAGTCCTGTGCCAATGTTGGGGCGGTGCCCGCCATCAGAAGGCCAAAACCCGCCGCCAGAATAATTTTAAAACGCATATCTTCCCTCATTTTCGGACAACTGCCACTATACCTAGTCAAGTATTGCCTGATGAATATGGCCCAAGTCTAGCGTTTTCTCGTATTAGGCGACTGTTGTTGCCCATATGAATCAGGTGATTGGTGGATAGCTGCAGGCATTGGCTCTCCGTTTTCACCACATCGGCCGTTTGAAACCTACAAATCGGTGGAATGTTTCTCTTCACGATCTTCCGACGGTGCCCCGAACCAATTCATAACAAATACGTTTCATGCAGCCATGGAGGGCCTATAGCCTTAAATGCGCACCCATTCTCCAGCGATGCAGCGTGGCTCGTCTGTTCTGATTTCGGTTTGCGTATTCAGGCGCCATTCAGCTCCATCAAAGGGCGGAAAGAACGTGTCTGCCTCTTCGACTTCAAGATTGACCTCTGTCAGGCATAACCGATCCGCGATTGGCAACATCGCAGCATATATCCCTGCCCCACCCACGCCATAGATGCGATGATAACCGAGGGTGGTCGCAAGCGTGATTGCCTCGTCCACGGACCCAACGCAATGCTCTGCCGCACACCCTTTGGACGTCACTACGATGTTCAGTCGGTTTTTCAGCGGCGCATGAGGCAGGCTGTCCCACGTGTTGCGTCCCATGATCATCGCCCCGCCCATGGTTTCGCGCATGAAGTACTTCAAATCCTCGGGCAAGTGCCACGGCATGTCGCCATCCTTGCCGATCACGTTTCCACGAGCGCGTGCCGCGATTAACGTAATCATACTGCCACAGCCCCCTTGATCAGCGGGTCAGGATCGTAGCCCGTCAATTCAAAATCTTCGAATTTAAAGTCGAAGATAGATGCCACGTCCCGCTTGATCCGCATGGTTGGTAGCGGTTTAGGCTTGCGCGATAGTTGCAATTCAACCTGGTCCATATGATTTGAGTAGACATGTGCGTCTCCCAACGTGTGGATGAAATCACCTGCTTCGTAACCCGTCACATGTGCCAACATTTGCAAAAGCAATGCATAAGAGGCGATATTGAATGGCACTCCAAGGAACATATCGGCAGAGCGCTGATACAGTTGCAAATGCATCTTTTTGCCGATGATTTTAACTTGCCACATGGTGTGACAAGGCGGCAGAGCCATTTCGCCAATTTCACCCGGGTTCCACGCCGATACGATAAGACGGCGGCTGTCCGGCGTGGCTTTGATGTTGGCTATCAATTCTTCGATTTGATCGACTGAACCGCGTTCGCTGAAGGCCGGAAATGCACGCCACTGCTTGCCATATACGGGCCCAAGGTCACCGTTTTCATCGGCCCACTCATCCCAAATACGCACACCATTTTCCTTCAGATACCGGATATTTGTATCGCCTGTTAGGAACCACAACAACTCGTGAATGATCGACTTTAAATGAACTTTTTTTGTTGTAACCAACGGAAAACCGTCCGAAAGTGGATAGCGCATTTGCATTCCAAAATGTGACGTGGTCCCTGTACCAGTACGGTCGGTCGTGACTTCGCCCAGTTCCAAAATCTCGCGCAATGCGGCGTGGTATTGTTTCATGCTGGTCTCCGGCACGTTGGCCTTTACGCTGATCGCAAAGGTACAGAATCTAACAGTCGTCACCTTATATAGCGCTGCAGGTTTTTTGAACCGCTATATCATGGTCGTTATTTAGTCACGGTTGCGCCTTAGAAACACCTCCCAAAGCCAAGTGATCGTTGGATTTTCCGACAGACAAGCCGATCTAAAGCTTAAAAGGCAATTATTTCGGGACCAAAAGAGGTTCGGCGGTATGAAAAATCCACAAGCGTTTGCGCTTTGGCGCTGGTTGTAGGGGCATGCGGTGGCAGCGGAACTAATACATTCAATGATGACCCTCGATATCTTGGGCTAGGCAATATCGTTCTTGTTGAAGGTACTTTAGCAGACGATGGTTCATTCGCGGGTAAGATCGAAAATGAAGGAAATACTCTGACAATCGGTGACTTTGCTGGGATCATTGGTGGTGATGCCGGTCAGGCTTTGGCTGGTGGAACGCGGTTTGAAACCTTCACCGATGCCTACGAAAATGAAATCGAATACGGTGTATTTGTTTTAGATATTTGCGAAGTAGGTGATACCGGCACAATTTGCACAAACTCGCTACCAGATTAAGCAAGGGGCGACAAAATGTTCCAGCACAAGCTGAGTGCCACACTCACCGCTCTTTGCTTTACTGTGATGCATGCCCCGACAGCGACAGCTCAATCAGATACACTAGAATTTTCGGTCCAGGACGCACGTCAAATAGCGTTGCGGGCCCTCGACGTCGATGAATTCGAGCTGGCCCGCAAACTCGCGATGGGTCTATTGCTAGCGGATGCAACGGATTCACATGCTTATACAATACTGATGCAAGCCCATGCTCAGCTAGGCCATCCCAAATTGGCCAAGGCAGCCGCCCGACTAGCCTATCAATATAGCGATGGAAAAGTTGAGTCCTTTTCTGCTGCACTCAATGCCGGATCGCTCGCTTTTCATAACCAAAAATACAATGCCGCCCAATTTTGGTTGCGCCGCGCTGCAAACCACGAGCCCGATGAAAAAAGCGCAAAAGTGCTTGCAGCTGATTACGCCAAGGTTCGCGCGGCAAATCCTCTTAGCTTTAGCATTAACGTTTCGGCCTCGCCCTCTGACAACCTAAACAACGGGCAAATTCATCAGAAAATCTGGTCAATGGAACCCCGCAACTGGGGTATATCAATGCCTCCAGCAGAGCACTTTCTGGCATTGTGGCGACAACAGACCTGCAATTGCGATACAGGTTGAACCAGAACGCAAACTCTAGAACAGATGCGCGTGCGCGGGTTTATGTAAACACGGTGTCGCTTTCCTCTGAGGCGCGTGCGCTGATGGCTTCGGATCCATTTTCACGTCAATTGAAAAAATCTGATCTTGGCTCCACATATGCAGATATCGGCATCGATCACCGCTTTGCGTTGGGGACAGCAGGCGCGGTTGCTACACTTTCGGCCAAGCTGGGAAATACTTGGTCCGGCCAAAATAAAAACTATACCTTTGGCCAAGTTGGTTTCAGCCCTAGTTTCAGATTAGCGCCAAAAACGCGGTTGTCCTTGGGCACTCTGGTTGAGCAACGGTGGTCTGACATTGCGCCAAAATATGACCTGACGAGATCGCAAGTTTCGGCCACACTGCACCACCGCATAGACAATGGGGATCATCTAAGTTTTGGACTCAGTCTGCAGGACATCTCGAGCGATGAACGTAACATTTCAAATCAATCTGCAGTCGCCAACATTAACTACAGTTTTGCAAAGCCACTTGCATCGATAAAAGTAAGCACCGGATTGTCACTAGGCTATACACACTATGACGGGTATTCCATATCTGGACCCGTTGAAGGTGGTCGAAGCGATATGTCTGTGACCGGGAATGTGACCATGGTCTTCACAAAGCTGGATGTTGCTGGGTTTGTCCCATCGGTTCAAGTTCAAACAAGTCGCAAATCATCCAACATCAGCCGTTTCAACAGCAACGAAATGTCAGTATCTCTGAGCATACAATCAAAATTCTAAGTGATGACTGGTATACTTTGATCCCCGTGCTAACCTGTGTCCAAACAACACAAAGGAAAGCATGATGCCTCTTAAATACCTCCATACAATGATACGCGTTGCCAACCTTGAAAAGACGATCGCCTTTTTTGAACTTCTGGGGATGAAAGAAACGCGCCGGCATGAAAGCGAGGGTGGGCGTTTTTCGTTGATATTCATGGCAGCTCCTGGGAATGAAGACTGCCCAGTCGAGCTTACTTACAATTGGGACGGCGATGACGGGCTTCCATCCGACAGCCGCCATTTTGGCCACCTCGCCTATGCTGTCGATGATATTTATGAAACATGCCAAACCTTGATGGACAACGGGGTCACAATTAATCGCCCCCCGCGCGACGGCTACATGGCGTTCATCCGCACCCCAGACAACGTATCGATTGAATTACTTCAGGCAGGCGAGCGATTGGCCCCAGCAGAGCCATGGGCTAGCATGGAGAACACGGGGCACTGGTGATCTAATTTCAAGCGACGTTAGCCAAAGGGAAACTGATGATGTTACGTTTTGTGCTTGTGACACTCCTAGCCCTTGGTGCTCTGCCCGCGCAGGCAATCGAATGTCGTTTGGCCCTTCTGCTGGCCATGGATGTTTCCAGTTCGGTAGATGAGGCCGAAGATGCTTTGCAGCGCGGCGGTATGGTCGCCGCACTGACCGCACCTGAAGTCACCAGAGCATTCTTTTCCAGCGATTTGCCCGTCGCCTTGGCCGTTTACGAATGGTCTGGCCGTTACAACCAAAAAGTCTTGTTAGATTGGACGTTGATCAACAATCAAAGCGATCTACTTTTCGCAGCTCAAACCCTTGCGGCTAGCGTTCGCAGTCAGACTGAATTCCCCACGGCAATGGGATACGCGTTAGGCTATGGTGCAGGCATGTTCAAACGCGCCCCACCCTGCCTGCGTCAAATTTTGGATATGGCTGGCGATGGAGAGAACAACGAGGGATTTCCACCCTCTTCAGCCTACAAGGCGTTTCCCTTTGATGCAGTTACAGTAAACGGATTGGTTATAAATGCTGCTGACTTTGAGGCCGAAACCAATCTGATCCCTTACTTCCAAAACGAGGTCATTCACGGCCCTGGTGCTTTTACCGAGGTCGCACAAGGGTTCGACGATTACGAACGCGCTATGCGGCGCAAACTAGAGCGCGAACTGGCAATGCAGGCCATCGGTGCACTCTACAAGCATCAAAGAGAGACCTCTATTTCACGTTTTAAATAGCCGGAAAAAATACTATCGACACCCTTGCCGGTGCCACATTGCCTAGATCGATCAATAGATGTAGCGGATTTGATCGGTCCAATATCTCTCGACCCGCTTCAACGATGAGGTAATATTTTCCAAACCTTCATGCCCTAAAACACCACGATTTTGCAATCCATCTGCATGGCGTTCAAACAATTCGGTCACCACTTTGCGAACTTGACGCCCTTGATCCGTCAACTTCACTCGAACCGACCGACGGTCAATTTTGCATCGCTGATGGTGCATATAGCCCATTTCAACAAGATTCTTAAGGTTATAACTGACGTTGCTACCTTGATAATAGCCACGGCTTTTTAGCTCGCCCGCCGTCACCTCCATTTCACCAATGTTGAATAGCAACATGGCTTGCACGGCATTAATTTCTAAAACGCCGACACGTTCAAATTCATCTTTGATGACGTCCAGTAACAATCGCTGCAATCGTTCTACCAACGACAACGCCTCTAAATACCCACCCATAAACCCCTTATCTTGGGGTATGCTCATGGACTGGGTCATAGGGTCTTGAATGCTCATTTATGTCTCCGTCTCAATCTGCTCTCTCACTGCAAACTGAGCCAAATTCACCAACAACCCGTTAAACGCTCAAGATCAGCCCTTAACATCCTGCATTTGAACAGAAATTTCCGCGAGCATCTGTATGAACTTATCCGGCGCAACAACCTGCCCCGTCACCCACTGATACAAATCTTGGTCATTTTCATCGAGCAAATTATCGTACAACGTGATTTTTGCCTCATCCATCATGGCCAAATTTTCAGTCGCATATGCAGAAAGAATAATGTCCATCTCTTTGATCCCGCGACGCATGGAACGCATCGCAAGACGCTTGATACGGTGTTCTGGAAGCTCGGTCATTCACCATTCTCCGACATAACAAGACGCAAACGTTTTTCCAAGCGCGCCATTTGCTCCGCGCGCGCAACCATGTCCGCACGCATCTCACGTAGCTCATTTAAAATTGCGCGCAAATCGGGTGTAACTTCACCAGTGTCTGGCGGAGAGTCCATGCCCTCGCCTTTGCCATTGATCAACCACATCATCGAAACATTTAGCAGGCCTGCCATCATCGACAATCGGTTCGCGCGTGGTTCAGATAAATCATCTTCCCAATTGCGTACTGTGCTGGTGCGCACACCCAATCGTCGTGCGAGATCCTTTTGGGTCAGGCCCGATTGTTCCCGCGCCGCAGCTACGCGGTCTCCAAAGGTTGCAGCATCCTGGCTGTACCAATCAGACGTTTCATCTTGCGGGTTTGACATTTGAGTATCCTTAATCGGGACATTTCCCGGCAATGCAGCTTGATCGGTTTGATCAGCACGCTTATTGAAGTCTTATTTAAACCTATAAGGCTGAGATCACAATGAAACTGCTCTCTGATACTCTTGACCGCGTCAAACCGTCGCCAACAATTGCGGTGACGAACAAAGCCGCCGAGCTGAAGGCAGCAGGACATGATGTGATTGGACTAGGCGCTGGTGAACCTGATTTCGACACCCCACAACATATTAAGGATGCCGGCATTGCCGCTATCACATCTGGCAAAACCAAATACACGGCAGTAGACGGGATTGCAGAACTGAAGCAAGCAATTTGCGCCAAGTTCAAACGCGACAATAGTCTTGATTACCTACCGTCCCAAGTATCCGTGAGTTCCGGCGGCAAACAGGTATTATACAACGCATTAATGGCTACGCTGAATAAAGGCGATGAAGTTATCATCCCAGCCCCCTACTGGGTCAGCTATCCAGACATGGTGCTATTGGCTGGTGGTACACCGATTATTGCCGAAGCCTCTTTGCAGACCGGTTTCAAGTTGACCGCAGACCAGCTGGAAGCTGCGATTACGCCCAACACGAAATGGTTCCTTTTCAACTCACCATCCAACCCAACCGGCGCAGGCTATACTTGGGATGAGTTAAAAGAACTAACAGACGTCTTGATGCGCCACCCACACGTCTGGGTAATGACGGACGATATGTACGAACATCTCACCTTTGGTGATTTCCAATTCTGCACCCCAGCCGAAGTTGAACCACGCCTCTATGACAGAACACTAACGGTAAACGGTGTGTCAAAAGCATACGCAATGACAGGCTGGCGCATTGGTTATGCGGCGGGTCCTGTCGAGTTGATCACTGCAATGCGCAAAGTTCAATCCCAAAGCACCTCAAATCCATGCTCAATCAGCCAGTTTGCTGCAGTCGAAGCATTGAACGGGCCACATGACTTTATCGCCCAAAATAACGCGGCTTTTGTACGTCGGCGCGATATTGTTGTGAAGATGTTGAACGAGGCCGAAGGCATTACGTGCCCCACGCCAGACGGTGCGTTTTATGTCTATCCCTCTGTTGCTGGCCTCATTGGGAAAACAACTCCCAATGGCGTCAAAATCGTCGATGACGAAGCTTTCGCGACTGCGTTGCTGAATGACACTGGTGTCGCTGTGGTTTTTGGTGCAGCATTTGGATTGTCGCCAAATTTCAGGGTCAGCTATGCTACATCTGATGAGGCACTTACCGAAGCATGTGCCCGCATAATTAAATTCTGTGCAGTATTGAGATAGTTGAGAAAAATTATGGCTGGTGAATTACCTAACTACTACTTCCGTGTTCGTGAAAACGGTGCCGCCGTGTTTCGCGTAGACACAGAAAATCGTCAGCGACGTATTGAGATGGATCAAATTGCCATCATCAACATGCGCAATGGAGAGATCAAACCTCATGGTGAGCGCAGACTGTCCGAAGATGACCTTGCCAGAATTCACGGATGGATGGAGGAACGCGCTTCGATCCTTGCCAATCGCGACATTGACGACATTCACCGCGCAGTTGATTATCTGAACCTCACGACCCAGTGGGTACAGTCTAAAGCCAACCCAGATCAGCTCGATATGGTAACGGATGCCTTGCTTCTCGCCATGCATGATTTGCGCAGCACTTTGGTGCGTAAAAAGGCTGATCAGTTGATGAAGGGCTAAAGGTCGACCCTAAACAACTCCAGATGCGGTCCCTACACGGCCAAGGATAACGGACCAAAAGCGTACGCTTAGCAATATTGCAGCACTCGCCAACCCAACCACGAGCCCCATCCAAACCCCGATTCCCTCATACCCCAGCACAAACCCAAATATGTATGAGCACGGCATACCAATCCCCCAATAGCTGAACGCAGCCATGTACATTGGCACTTTGGTGTCCTGAACGCCGCGAAGCAAACCCAACGCAATGACTTGTGCGCCATCCACCAATTGGAAGAGTGCGGCCATTGCCAATAGGCCGACGCCAATTATCAAAATTTGATCTCGTGCAGGCTCACTCGGCTGCATGAACGCAAGAACCAGTGGTTCTGGCCAAAGGAGAAATCCAATAATCGTCAACAGGGCTGCCACCAACGACATGGCAAATACAATATATGCCCCTTTGGCGAGGTGCTCTCGATCACCACGCCCAAACGCATTGCCCGCACGGATTGTTGCAACGTTACTAATACCCAGATGAAGCATGAACGTGATACCTGCGCACTGAAGCGCTATACCATGCGCCGCCAACGGAACGGTACCAAGCCAACCCATCATTACAGCTGTCGCCGTGAACAAACCCGTTTCAGAAAGCCCCGTAAAACCTATCGGAACACCCAAGCGGAACACCCGCATCAACATTTCCCAATCCGCCCGCCAAAATCGAACAAACAACTGGTGTTGAGGCAAAACCAAGATCGCATAGACAACGACCCCAAGCATACCAATTAATTGGGTAAACACAGACGCTATAGCGGCCCCCTGAATGCCCATTTCAGGAGCACCCCAATTGCCAAAGATCAAGGCGTAGTTAATTAATCCATTGCAAACAGTAGCAAGCACCGCAATCCAGAACACAACTTGCGTTCGCTCAAGTGCCGCCAAATAGCTTTTGAAGACCATCGCCACCAACCATGGAAACATCCCGAATCCGGCAATGCGCAAATACTGTTGCGCGTCTGCAGCGACTGTTGGTTCTTGCCCGAGGAAAAGGAACAGAGATTCAGACCAAATCATGATAGGCATGATGGCAACAGAGTAAGCGATCGACAGCCACAGCCCCATGCGCGTCACGCGACGAATGCTAACCTCGTCTTTTTCGGCATCAAATGTTGCGACCATTGGCATGACTGCAAATGCAAATCCCGCTCCCATAAGAAAAAGAACAAAAAAGTAACTGGCGGCCAATGTAACAGCAGCCAGCGCATCAACACCGTACCACCCCAGCATGACAGTGTCTGTCACGCCAATGGCTATCTGCGCTAAGTGTCCACCAACCAATGGCAAGCCAAGGGTAGCAACAGCTTTAGCATGAGCGGGATATGACATGTTTTTTGAACGCATGCAGCAAGCCTTAACAAGGCTTGCTGACAAGGCAATCTAGAAAAGTGTAACCAGACAATTATTATCCGTCATGAGCTGCCTATCCAGCAACTGCACGCGCCTTTGGTTTGATGTACCAATACCAAACACGGTAGGCCTCAAGCAGGGTCAAAGGTAGGAAGTGTACGACTGCAGACGTTGGGTGTTCCCAATTGTGCAGAGCCGCCCAATGCAACAAGGTCAATACCGCAGCGCCATAAGTCCAACGCTGCAGAGTTTTCCACCACGGCCCCATAATCCGCACATAGTAATCAGTCGAAGTAACTGCCAACGGCACAAAAATCGCAAATGCAATCCATCCTGTCCAAATATAGAAGCGTGATACTTCGTTTATAACCCCTGCCATTGACCCCTTATCAATGACATAAAACAAGGTATGGAGTGCCGCGTAGCCAAAGGAAGCAACACCCAAATAGCGTCGATTTTTCTTAAGCCAAATAGGTCCGCGCCATCCGCGCAGCAACATTGCCAACGGGGTCGCCATCATCGCGACGATTAGGAAGCGTGCTGAAAACTCCCCCGACGGGTGGATCAATTCATGAAAAATCCGAGGATCATCAGACGTAAGGGCAGTCCCCAACATCAAACCTCCGGGCAAAGCGAAAAGAAACCACAGCGCGTACGGACTAAAAAATGAAAGGCGTGAAAGCATGTTGGACCTCAGTTTTTTATTTATGCCCTAACTAGAACGAGGGTCATTTAGATTTCCGTCGAAATAAATGATCTTATTTGGCGTTCTGAATTAGAAACCCCTCTGAAAGCCGCCATACCGACATAAATTAAGTTATCGAAGCTTCTCATTCCAATAGTGAAACTTACCGCTATGATCTGCTTTAGGTGCACGAAAATTCAGTGCAACGATACAAAGTCAGCCAAGTCGGGAAAGGCCCACCATGCAAACCCACACCCTTTCTCTCAACGGAAATGATTTCTTTGTGCGCTCTTGGGGCCAACCTCACCTTCCCAAATTGATACTGCTGCATGGCTTCCCCGAATACTCTGGAGCTTGGGATGATCTGGCACCTGAGTTATCTGGAATGTTTCACTGCATTGCACCCGACCAACGCGGCTATGGCCAAAGTTGGGCACCCTCTGATGTCGGCGAGTACACGTTGTCAAAGCTGGTCAGCGACATCGTCGCCTTGATCAACACCGATCTAGTGGGAGGCGGCCAAGTCGCTGTTATGGGACATGATTGGGGTGCCAGCGTGGCCTACGGAATTGCCATGTTCCATCCCGAGCATGTGAATCGTCTTATCATTGCTAATGGCGTGCACCCAGTTCCGTTCCAAAGGGAGTTGGCCAAGGGCGGTGCCCAAACTGAAGCGTCCCAATACATCAACTTCATCAAATCAAACACATCCCCTGAAGCATTAGCAGCAGATGACTTTGCCAAAATGACCCGTCTTTTTTCGGCCAAAATGGACACCAGTTGGCTGGTTGGTGAACGGCTAGAGGCCTACAAAAAAGAATGGGCTCGCGAAGGTCGCTTGCGTGGCATGACAAACTGGTACCGCGCTTCGCCCTTGAAGGTCGCAGATGTGGGTGTCCCCATTGACGATCTACCAGCCATACCCTTGGAAAAGCTAAAGGTACACTGTGATCACCTGCTCATCTGGGGAATGAACGATACGGCATTGTTGCCCCAAACAACCCAAGGGTTGGAAGACCACTGCGCCCAACTAAAGCGCGTCGAGATTGATGATGCCGATCACTGGGTCCTGCATCAGAAACCTGTCGAGGTGGCAGATGCCATTATCGATTGGGTCATTGGGGACGATATTTACGTCCCTTAGTTCACCTGCACCTCCGAGTATTGAAGATAGACAGAGCGGCCGTGCGCCCCTAGAGTTTTCTAACAATGGGGGAATAAGGGCATCAATATGAGCACCGCATCAAAAGCATCAAAAATTGCGTTCTGGGCTATCGGTATCATTGCTGCTCTTTGGAACACGATGGGCTGCATCAATTTGGTGCAACAATTCAGCCCGGCTGGCGTTTCGACCTTGCCGCCAGAATATCAAAGCTTCATCGAAACACGTCCTACCTACGCGTTCATAGCATTTGGGGTATCTGTCATTGCAGGCCTAATCGGTGCCATCTTTTTGATGATGCGTCGTGGTCAGGCAACAGTATTGTTCTTGGCCTCTGGCCTTGGCGCATTCGTTGCAACGATCCCAGCACTGAACGCAGGCATCCCATCGCTCGTCTTGGGCAGCGCAATGTCGATCGTATTGGCCGCAATCTTCGCGCTATACGCATCGCGCACACGCGACTAACCGATCTACTACACTTAACCTGTGACTTTGGAATAATGAAGCAACAATGGCGTCTTTCCCAACGCGTCATGCTCTGACATACTAAGGCTCAATCAAAACCAATAATTCCGAGCATGCCCATGTCCAGCGACCTACTTTCCGGTTCAACAACCAGCCCTGACGAATATGATGCGTCCTCCATCCAAATCCTGGAAGACATGGAGCACGTACGCCTGCGCCCAGGGATGTATATCGGTGGTAAAGACGATCGTGCGCTGCACCACATGGTTGCGGAAATCATCGACAACTCGATGGACGAAGCTGTGGCTGGACACGCAACTTGGATCGAAGTGGAATTACACGAGAACGGTCATGTCTCTGTGCGCGACAACGGACGCGGCATTCCAACGGGGCCACACCCCAAGGACCCTGAAAAATCAGCACTCGAAATCATCTTCTGTACGCTGAACGCGGGCGGTAAATTCTCAGGCGACAGTTATGAAACCTCGGGCGGTTTGCACGGTGTTGGCTCATCGGTTGTGAACGCACTGTCAGATCACTTGCGGGTCGAAGTGGCACGCAACAAAGAATTGTTCGCAATGGAATTTTCGCGCGGTGTCCCACAGGGCAAGTTGGAAAAAATCGGGGCGGCCCCAAATCGTCGTGGCACAGCCGTGACCTTTCACCCCGATGCCGACATCTTTGGGTCGCTCACGCTAAAACCTGCACGCCTGTTCAAAATGGCACGCTCAAAAGCATACCTGTTCTCCGGCGTAGAAATCCGCTGGAAAACATCCCAAAACGACGGCGAAACACCGCAAGAGGCAAAGTTCCACTTTCCCGGCGGTTTGGCAGATTACCTGTCTGAATCCCTTAAGGGTGCAACCACCTACGCCGAAGCCCCATTTGCGGGCACTGTATCCTTCGAAAAATTCAAGGTTCCGGGCAAGGTCGAGTGGGCCATCAACTGGACCCCTGCCCGCGACGGATTTATCCAGTCCTATTGTAACACTGTTCCAACGCCTGAGGGCGGCACGCATGAAGCAGGCTTTTGGGCCGCGATCTTGAAAGGCATCAAAGCCTACGGCGAATTGGTAAACAACAAAAAAGCCAGCACAATCACACGCGAAGACCTGACCACCGGTGCAGGGGCGCTTGTGTCCTGCTTTATCCGCGAACCAGAATTCGTAGGTCAAACCAAAGACCGCCTTGCCACTGTTGACGCTCAACGCATGGTCGAAAACTCGGTCCGGGACCACTTTGACAACTGGTTGGCCGCAGATACCAAATCAGCGGGTGCTATCCTCGACTTTCTAGTGCTGCGGGCAGAAGAGCGCCTGCGCCGTCGTCAGGAAAAAGAAACCTCGCGCAAGACGGCCACTGCTAAACTGCGCCTGCCTGGCAAACTGACCGACTGCTCATCCAAATCCCGCGAAGGAACAGAGCTGTTCATCGTGGAAGGCGACTCTGCGGGTGGCTCGGCCAAAATGGCACGGGATCGCAAAACCCAAGCATTGTTGCCGCTACGCGGTAAAATCCTAAACGTTCTGGGTGCCGCGTCTTCAAAACTGGGCAGCAACGCCGAAATCTCTGACCTGACCCAAGCGCTAGGTGTCGGGCTGGGCAGCAAATTCAACGTTGATGACCTGCGCTATGACAAAATCATCATCATGACCGATGCGGACGTCGACGGCGCGCACATCGCGGCGCTGTTGATGACGTTCTTCTTTACCCAAATGCGGCCCATGATCGACGCAGGGCACCTGTACCTTGCCTGCCCACCCTTGTTCCGCATCACGCAAGGGGCCAAACGCGTCTACTGCATTGACGAAGCTGAAAAAGACATGTGGCTTGAAAAAGGGATCGGCGGCAAAGGGCGCGTTGACCTGTCACGTTTTAAGGGACTGGGTGAAATGGATGCTAAAGACCTTAAAGACACCACAATGAACCCAGCCACACGCAAGCTGATCCGCGTGACAGTTGACGATGATGAACCGGGCGAAACCGATGATCTTGTAGAGCGCCTGATGGGTAAAAAACCCGAGATGCGCTATCAATACATCCAAGAGAACGCGCGCTTTGTTGAGGAATTGGATGTTTGATGCCTTTAACTGGAGAATTTCTAGCACCTGAAGATTTTCGAAAGGCTCGAAAATCCCTTTTAATTGTAGCCACGACAACAATTGTTGTCGCAGGACTTAATATCACTGGTAATGGTGCTGAAGTTTTAGGCCTCACCGTAGATGTTTCGCAGCGCGAAATTGTATTTTTAGAACAGATACTTACTGCACTACTTTGTTTTCTCTACCTTCTGAAAGTTCTTCCTGAATTTGTGCCTTTCATTAAACGCTTTAGCGAATTTCAACTTAAGAAAAAGCAACAGCGAGCCACAGAAGGTCTTTATGATGATTTGGGCTACAATGAGATTGGAGAGCATTACGAAAGTCCGGCAGATTTCATGGTCAAAGACCATGAGAGAACGTTGGATAGTCAAAAAAGTAGACTCGAAAGAAGTTATTTCTTCTTCACTCTTCTTCTGAATTCCCTTGATCAGGCTGTCGTAAGCTTAGTTTTACCGTTTGGAATCGGATTTACAGCAGTTTTCATTCCACAGCTTCCAGGCGCATTGATGAAGCAACTGTTGCTGATAACTTAACCGCTCTTATCGCTCTAATTCGATTGTATAGGCACCGGAGGGGAGGTGTAACCCACCGCCTCCAACACAAACGCCTGTCCCAAACCGTCGGCCAAACGGTGGATTTCACCCAACCTACGTCCGCAAAAGCAAATCGCGGGGTCTCCCCCGCCCTGCAATTATCCGGTAATGCTCGTCGGATACATAGCCACCCGTGAATTCAACGGCACGCGATCATATAAATCAACCATCTGATCATTGATCAAACGCGCTCGGCCATTGGACACTCCACCTGTTCCCAACTGATCGCTTGCGCAGTCCCTACAATATCGTAACATTACGAACAAAGGGGCGGCACGCGCATTTCCCCAAACATGATGTGGTCCGCTAGTCTGGCGCTCAGTCAAATTTGGTATGTGGACTGGTTCCG
The DNA here is from genome assembly GCA_002478745.1 of Rhodobacteraceae bacterium UBA7436. Lineage (GTDB taxonomy): Bacteria > Pseudomonadota > Alphaproteobacteria > Rhodobacterales > Rhodobacteraceae > Ascidiaceihabitans. The sequence goes on from DLQI01000065.1 coordinate 38,382, forward strand.
AAAAGGAGATCGCGATGACCCAATACGCTTTGACGATGTTGCTGGCTGGGATCGGCATTCCATTGCTTGCCGGTCTGAATGCGGCACTTGGCAAGTATATCGGGTCGCCTGCTACAGCCGCCGTTATCCTGTTCCTTGTGGCGCTCAGCATCAGTCTTGTTGTTATGGTCGCAACGGGGGCCGAAGGGTTCAACCGATTGCTGTCCGCCCCCAAACACCTGTTTTTAGCGGGCGCATTCGTTGCGTTTTATGTGCTGACTATAACCTACATCGCCCCACATTTTGGGGTCGGAAACGCCGTCTTCTTCGTCTTGCTTGGGCAGTTGATTAGCGCGGCTGCCATCGACCACTTTGGCCTTTTCGGCGCGCAGGTCTCACCTCTTGGGTTGGCGCGCACCTCTGGCATCGCCTTGATGGCTGCGGGTGTTTGGCTGACCCAAATCGCTTAGGTCAGCCAATTGTGCGAAACTTAAAACGCGTCCAAGCCTGACAGCTCCATCGCCTGCGCCCAGACTGCGTCTGGAACGTCAACGGGATCGCTTTCCGTGCGCCCTTGGCCTGGCATACGCGCGCCTTCGTCCTCACTGATTGCTTCAGCGATACGGGCCAACCGATCTGTAAACCCATCAGACACATTAGGATCAATAATCATGTAATATTGACCCAAGTCGTGGTGCGGTCCTTCGGGTGCCTTCAGTGGTTTCACATCTTGGCTAAGGGTAGAGCCAGTCATACCCGCAGCTAAAATTTCAGCCATCAGCCCCAAACCCCAGCCTTTGTACCCGCCCATCGAAACCAGCGAACCAGTCAATGCCGCTTCTGGATCCGTCGTTGGATTGCCGTCTTTATCCACGGCCCACCCTTCAGGAATCGATGTACCAGCGGCCTTAGCCATAGTAATTTTTCCCAATGCAACAGTTGTCGTAGATTGGTCAAACTGCATAGCCAATCCGCCCTGCCCGTCAGGCACAGAAAACGCGATTGGGTTTGTGCCAATGACGCGTGTCTTGCCGCCTGGGGGGGCAACGATAGGTGATGCGTTCGTCAGGCCAAAACAAATAAACCCTGCGCGCGCCACTTGTTCGGTAAAATAGCCCAAGGACGTACATGTATGCGCATGACCGATGGCCAAGGTAGCAGTCCCAAACTTACGCGCAGCGTCAAGCGCGGGCACAAGGCCATAAGCAAATGCGGGTTGCGCAAAACCATATTGCGCATCCACAAGAATTGTTGCTGCACGCGGCGCTGACACCACAGGGGATACATTCCCTTTCACGCGACCAGTGCGCAATTGCTGACAGTAGCTTTCTAAGTAGTACAGCCCACAAATACGATTCCCGTGCGCCTCAGCTTTGCGTACGGCACGCGCAACTTCAGCCGCAGGGAATGCGTCTGCGCCATGTTCAAGCAACGCCGCCAATACAACGCGTTCAATTTCGTCTAAGGTCACATGTGGCATCGCGCAGTCTCCATGAGTGTTTTGGGTTTTTAGTATAACTAAATATGAGGCTCGTTGCGCAAAACGCCAGCATCTAATCGCACAATCCTGTCCATTCGGGCAGCCAATTCCAAGTTATGGGTGGCAATGACTGCCGCCAAGCCCGTTGACCGCACCAAGTCCATCAATGCACCAAAGACTTGATCAGAAGTGGTCGGATCAAGGTTGCCTGTTGGTTCATCACCCAAAAGCAACCGTGGACCGTTTGCAAGGGCACGGCAAAACGCCACGCGCTGTGCTTCGCCACCAGACAATGCAGCAGGGCGGTGATCTGCACGCTCTGCCACGCCTACGCGGCCAAGCAGGTCAAGCGCGCGTTCATGCGCCGCTTTGCGACCCACGCCTGCAGCCAACTGGGGCAACACGATATTCTCAAGTGCTGTAAATTCAGGCAGCAAATGGTGGAATTGATAAACAAAACCAAGGTCATCTCGGCGAAGCCCTGTGCGTTTCGCATCGTTCAGACCTTGCATGTTTTGACCACCAAAAGTGACGTCCCCCGCATCAGGCGTGTCCAATAGACCGGCCATATGAAGCAACGTGGACTTGCCTGCTCCAGACGGGGCAACCAAAGCAACAACTTCACCGGCTTTGACCTTTAGGTCCACACCACGCAAAACCTGCACCTTATTGGGTAAACCAACATTGTAGGTTTTGCTTATCCCGCTCAGTTCAAGGACTAGATCACTCATAACGCAAAGCCTCCACGGGATTCATTCGGGCCGCACGTCGCGCAGGAAAGATCGTTACGATGAATGACAAGCCAAGGGACAGAGCGACCGCTGACATGACATCTGCAAAGTGTAGTTCCGCAGGCAAAGCATAAATCCCACGAATTGCAGGATCCCAAACGCCGCCCCCCATAAGCCAGTTTACCGTGCTGAAAATCGGATCGATATAAATCGCGAACAAGCAGCCAAATATCACCCCCAGGGCGGTGCCAATGATCCCAGTGAAAGCACCGCAGATAAAGAAAACCCGTAAAACCGAACCTTCGCTTAGTCCCATAGTACGCAATATGCCAATATCGCGCCCCTTGTTCTTCACCAACATAATCAAACCGCTCACAATGTTCATTGCAGCGATCAAAACCAAAATTGATAGGATGACGAACATCACATTGTCCTCAACCTCAAGTGCACGTAGGAACCCGCCGGAAGCTTCCAACCACGTAAAGGGCAAAGCCCGATCGCCTGCGGCAGCAATAATTTGAGGTATCAAACCATCAATCGCTTCTGGGTCTTCGACCATGACTTCCAGTTCGGTTGCACCACCTTCACGATTGAAAAACGCCTGTGCATCCTGAATTGGCAAGTAAGTCCGCGTCCGATCAATATCGTAGCGCCCGGCACTAAACACATAAACAACCTCATAGGCATTGACCCGTGGGCTTGTCCCAAACGCAGTCTTGACGCCGTTGGGCGAGATGATCTTGATTTTGTCCCCAACGCTTGCACCCAATTCACGCGCAACGCCTGACCCAATCGCAATGCCTTGGTCAAAGCGCGTGATATCGCCATATGAAGTTTCGGGATTGGCAATCCGCGGGATTGTCAAAAGGTCTGCCGCAGAGATACCATAAATCTCAATACCTGAGTTCGACTGGCGCAAATTCGCCATCGCCTGCGCGCGTACTAGCGGGGCCACACGAATAACACCGTCAACTTCAGACACACGTTCCGCCATCGCGGTATAATCTTTGATCGTGCGATCAATTTGGCCGCTATCTAGAACCTCGCCCATATTATAAACGGTGACATGCGCATTTGATCCGAGGATTGTATCAACAAACTCAGCGCGAAATCCCGACCGCACTGCAAGGGTCACAATCAATGCGAAAACCGCCAGTGTGATCCCAACCAAGCTTATAACTGTCATAACACTTACGCCACCTTCAGCGCGGCGCGCGCGCAGATAGCGCCAGGCAATCATCCACTCGAAAGGTGCAAAGGGTTTGGGCGTGTTGGCCATTTTAGGCTCTTTCTTGTTTGGTATGCCAGTTGCAGACAACCTGTGTCGTTTGTACGCCGTGGTCAAGCTGTGCGTCGGCGAAACGGCCAGCGAATAACCGCCATAAGACTGCTCATTGCGATCAAGCCAACGAAAAAGCCAAAACCAGCAAAGATTGCGCTCGTCAGGTTGAGCGGGACAGCAGGCTCGAACACATCCCATGCCGCACTTGCCACATCGCCATCGGTAAAGCGGGCCGCGTGATAGGCCCGCATGAATGGACCAGCCTCAGCCAATAGCCTCAAATCTTCAGTCAAAACCGCATGACGGTCAAAAGTACGTTCCATATCGGCGCGACGCCGTTCGATAAAATCGGCTCCGATCATCTGCTCCAGCGCTTCAGAACGCGACAGTCCTTCTACGGCTGCAGAAGTGTCGAAATCTGCGACAACCTCGCTCAGTGCGTCAACGGCTCCGCCCAACCGTTGCGCGTATTGCTGACTGAACTCAGGAAATTGGGAGGTGCCAGCACCGACGGCCAAGCCACCAGCAAGCGTGATTGCACGAACGATCATCGCAGTACCTCCCTTTCTTGAGCTAAAGCGCCGTGTAGATTTCTGCGATCTTCTGAACTGCCAATTCTGGCGTCATCTCTTCACTCTCACCGGTTCGGCGCGAGGTCAGCTCAACAACACCATTCTTCAAGCCACGTGGACCAACCGTAATGCGCCAAGGCAAACCAATCAGATCCATAGTTGCGAACTTGCCACCAGCGCGCTCTTTACGGTCATCATAAAGGGGTTCCAGACCAAGCGCAGTCAACGACTTATATAGCGCATCACAAGCTGCATCTGCTTCTTCGTCACCCTGTTTCAAGTTCACAATACCACAGTGGTACGGCGTGACGCCTTCTGGCCAAATAATACCCTTATCATCGTGGCTGGCTTCAATGATTGCACCCAACAAGCGGCTGACGCCGATCCCGTGTGACCCCATGTGAACAGGTACGGGCTTACCATCAGGACCTTGAACTGTGGCCTTCATCGCTTCCGAATACTTAGTGCCAAAGTAGAAAATCTGACCTACTTCAATGCCACGGGCCGTCATGCGACGGTCCTCAGGAACCTGATTAAACAGCGCTTCATCGTGCGTTTCGTCCGTACGCGCGTATTTGGTTGTGAATTCTTGCATCACGGCCGCACATTGCTCAACATTGTCATAGTCGATGTCTCGGTCCCCAAAAGTCAGGTCAGTCACTGCGCTATCGTAAAACACCTCAGATTCACCTGTTTCAGCCAAAACTAAGAATTCATGCGTATCATCACCACCAATTGGGCCAGAGTCCGCACGCATTGGGATCGCTTGCAAACCCATGCGTTCATAGGTGCGCAGATAGCTAACCAAGTGACGATTATAGGCGTGCAACGCATCCTCTTTGGTCAGGTCAAAGTTGTAACCGTCTTTCATATAGAATTCACGGCCACGCATCACGCCAAAACGTGGACGGCGTTCATCGCGGAATTTCCACTGAATTTGATACATGGTCAAAGGTAAGTCTTTGTAGCTACCAACATGCGAACGGAAAATGTCTGTGATCATTTCTTCTGCTGTTGGAGTGAACAACATATCACGATCATTACGGTCTTTGATGCGCAACATCTCTTCACCGTAATCATCATAACGACCACTTTCGCGCCAAAGGTCAGCAGATTGAATGGTCGGCATCAACATCGGCATATGCCCAGCGCGCTGCTGTTCTTCGTGCACAATGTTCTCAATTTTGCGCAAAACTTTAAAACCAAGCGGCAACCAGGAATAAATCCCAGCACTTGATTGCTTGATCATGCCTGCACGCAGCATCAAACGGTGGCTAACAATCTGCGCCTCAGCAGGGTTTTCCTTTAGAACGGGCAGAAAATAACGGCTCAAACGCATCGTGTGGCTCCTCAAATAACAGTTGTTGCCTGATTAAGCCAAACGGCCAGCCCTCGCAACGCCCCTGTTACGTCCCAGCAATCTCGCCAACTTCATCTTGCCAGAAAAACTCTGGGGGAGACGCGCAGCGTCGGGGGCAAAGCCCCTAAAACAACCAAATACCCCCCTGTCGAGCTAGTTCATAAACCACCCAAATCAAGCAATTGAAACCTTTGATCACACAACCGCGAGCGACATGATCCATCGCACAAACAACGGCGTATCTTTTTCAACAAGTCATGAGGCTTGGATGAAAAAATGGAAGGTTTTTACAATGAATACTTTGCGCAATTTGGCAGCCACAGCCGCTGTAACACTCACACTTGGTACCGCAGCTCAGGCCGCTAACATCGTTGAAATCGCATCAGGTGATGATCGTTTCACAACACTGGTTGCCGCCGTCTCCGCGGCGGGACTCGTCGAAACGCTTCAGGGGCCCGGTCCGTTCACTGTCTTCGCACCGCTCAACGATGCTTTCGCAGCATTGCCAGCAGGAACAGTGGAAACATTATTGAAACCTGAAAACAAAGGCGATCTTATAAACATCCTTTTGTATCATGTAGATGATCGCAATCTAACAGCCGAAGCGATCCCAACTGGGTCCAACTACTTCAAGCCGATCCTAGCCTCCGAGCGTTTGTGCATCACCAAAAGTGCAGAGGGCGTTACGATTGCTGATGGTACCGGAGAAATGGCAACGGTTGTGGTTGCAAACATCAAAGCTGACAACGGCGTGATCCACGTAATCGACAAAGTACTTCTGCCAGGCACACGTCCAGCTTGCCACTAAACAAAACTTAATAACCATCAAAGGCCCCGCAATGCGGGGCCTTTTTCCATCTGCCCTTGAATATCATCCCCAAACACGCGATTTGTAAGAAGGATTAATGAGGAGCCGAAGATGGGCCTACCAGTACGTGATCAACTAAAATATTGGGGCCTCACTGCTGCGATATTTTTTGTCCTGCTTTGGGTATTGGGGGACGTACTTCTGCCCTTCGTCCTAGGCGCTGCTGTTGCCTATTTCCTTGATCCCGTTGCAGACCGTCTTGAAGCCCTTGGTGCCAGCCGTGTTTTGGCAACAGCCACTATCACCCTGACTGCGGTTTTCATCTTTGTTCTGGTTGCTTTGTTGGTAATCCCAACCCTCATTCACCAAACCACATCTCTTTTTGCCAGCGCTCCGCAATATGCGACCGACCTAGGGATGATGCTCACGGAACGCTTTCCTGCATTGCTCGACGAAACATCGCCTCTTAGCCAAACCCTGTACAGTGTCGGGGAGACGATCAAAAGCAGAGGTGGCACATTGCTGAATACGGCCCTCAGCTCAGCAGCATCTTTGATCAGCATCATTACACTGTTCGTCATCGTACCTGTAGTGTCGGTCTATTTATTATTAGATTGGGACAACATGATCGCCCGTATCGATGAACTGATGCCCCGCGACCACGCGCCCATCATTCGCACACTTGCCAAACAAATCGACCAAACCCTAGCCGCATTCATTCGCGGCATGGGCACCGTTTGCCTGATCCTTGGAACATACTACGCTTTTGCGTTGATGATCGTCGGCTTGCAATTTGGTCTGGTCGTAGGCTTTATCGCAGGTCTAATTACCTTCATTCCATACCTTGGCTCACTTATAGGCGGCGTATTAGCCATCGGCCTTGCCCTGTTCCAATTCTGGAACGGTGTTGAGGTCACAACAGATGGCGTCATCACATATTCAACTGATTGGATGCGCATTGGCCTTGTCGCGATCGTCTTTGTTATTGGACAAGTAATCGAGGGCAACTATCTGACCCCGAAACTTGTCGGCAACAGCGTTGGCCTGCATCCTGTTTGGTTACTTTTGTCTTTGTCAGTGTTCGGAACAGTCTTTGGTTTCGTAGGTCTACTTGTCGCCGTGCCTTTGGCAGCTGCAATTGGTGTAATCATCCGCTTTGCAATAGGACAGTACAACACCAGCCTGCTTTACAAAGGGCACAGCCGAGAGTCCGACGACGCATGAACCAGCAACTTAGTTTTGATTTACCCGTTGTGCCGGCCCTCGGGCGCGACGACTTCATGATTGCGCCCAGTAATGCATTGGCAGTCGCGATGATGGAAACCTCCCAAAACTGGGAAGGGGGAAAACTCATTTTATGTGGTCCCGAAGGTTCAGGCAAAACTCACCTGTCTCACGTCTGGGCAGGCACGCACGATGGGCAAATTGTCTCCGCTATGAATCTTTCAGATGCTGATATTCCAACCCTTGCGCAAGCGGCTGTTGTCGTTGAGGACGTCCCAAACATAGCTGCAAACTCCGACGCTCAAACCGCGTTGTTTCACCTACACAACTTGATGCGCATGAACCAGAACCCCTTGTTGATGACCGGCACTGGCACACCGAACCACTGGGGCCTTAACCTTCCAGACCTTCAGAGCCGCATAGACGCAGCAGGCGTTGCGACCCTTGAAGCACCTGACGATACTCTTTTGGGTGCGGTAATTGCCAAACAATTTAGTGACCGCCAGCTTATGCCTCGTCCTGATGTGATCCCATTTTTGGTCCTTCGCATTGATCGCTCGTTTGCAGCAGCACGGGAGGTTGTTTGCGCGATGGATGGCCATAGCCTTGCACGCCACAAACCGTTGACACGCGCACTAGCCTCTCAAGTGCTGGACAACTTGGGATAAACCGCGCAATAATCGCCACTTAGACGTCATAGTTGAGTGCTACCAAAATCCTATGTCACACGCTGATTTCCTTAAAGCGCCCTTTGATGCGCCAACGCACCTCCCTGATTTGGATTCATCCAGCGCAGATAGGTTCTATAATCGTGAACTAAGCTGGCTTGGTTTCAATTGGCGCGTTCTTCAAGAAGCCGAAAACCAACGTGTCCCACTGCTCGAACGGCTTCGCTTTCTTTCAATCAGTGCAGATAACCTAGACGAATTTTACACCGTTCGCGTCGCAGGTCTGCGTGAATTGGCGCGCGCAGGTAACGTGACACCAGGCATTGACGGGCTGTCCCCTGCTGAACAATTGAAACTGATCGACGAAAACGCGCGTGATCTGATGTACACGCAACAACGCGTTCTTGGTGAGTTGCACAAAGAGATGGAAGCGCAGGACATTACGATCCTGCAACTTGACGATTTAACCGATGATGACCGCGTATTTCTACAGGATTTCTTCGTAAGCCAAGTGTTCGCCGTGCTCTCGCCTTTGGCGATTGATCCGGCTCATCCCTTCCCATTCATCCCAAACACGGGCTATGCGCTGGCGCTACAACTGCAACGCAAACGTGACAAACGTAACTTGCAGGCCCTATTGCCAATCCCGGCACAGATCGACCGTTTCATTTCAATACCCAGCGCCAAAGGTCACAGATTTTTACCGCTTGAAGCACTGCTCGTCCTTAATATCTCCGGCCTGTTCCCAGGATATGAACTCAAAGGTCACTTTGAATTCCGCGTCCTAAGGGACAGCGATCTAGAGGTAGAAGACGAAGCCGAAGATTTGGTGCGCGAGTTTGAAGTCGCGCTGAAACGCCGCAAACGCGGTCAGGTTGTTCGGATAAACATTTCGACTGGTGCGCCGCAAAAGCTCAAATCCGTCGTTATGGCCGAACTGGGCGTGGGCGACGAAGAGCTGATCGAGATCGACGGCATGATTGGCGTCGATGACCTAAGCGAATTGGTGCTAGACGAACGCCCCGATCTTTTATGGCCCTCTTTCAAGCCACGCGTGCCTGAGCGGGTAACCGATTTTGAGGGCGACATGTTCGCCGCTATTCGTCAAAAAGACATGCTTCTGCATCACCCTTACGAAACCTTTGATATGGTTGTTCGTTTCTTGCAGCAGGCTGCACGTGATCCAAATGTAGTTGCGATCAAGCAAACGCTTTACCGCACATCCAAGCGGTCCCCGATTGTCGAAGCGCTGTGTGAAGCCGCCGAAGATGGCAAGTCTGTCACCGCATTGGTTGAGCTAAAGGCGCGCTTTGACGAGGCCGCTAATATTCGCCAATCACGCCGTTTGGAGCGCGCAGGTGCGCATGTTGTATACGGATTTATCGATTTAAAAACCCATGCAAAGATTAGCACTGTTGTGCGCCGTGAAGGCAGTGAACTGGTAACTTATACCCACTACGGCACCGGCAACTATCACCCGATCACCGCACGTATTTACACCGACCTATCGCTCTTTACATGCGACGCAAAATTGGGCCGCGACGCGACAAAGGTATTTAACTATCTGTCAGGTTATGCCCCACCCGAAAACCTTAGCAATCTTGCGATCTCGCCTGCAAACCTAAAGACCCGCCTGCTCGAAATGATCGCAGCAGAGGCGGAACACGCGCGTGCTGGCCAGCCTGCTGAGATCTGGGCAAAAATGAATAGCCTTATTGAAAAGGAAATCATTGATGCTCTGTATGCAGCCTCCCAAGACGGCGTGAAAATCAGCCTTGTTGTGCGTGGTATCTGTGGTTTGCGTCCGGGCATCAAAGGTCTCTCCGAGAACATTCGTGTTAAATCAATCGTCGGACGTTTTCTTGAGCATTCGCGCATTGTTTGCTTTGGCAACGGCCACGGCCTACCCCACAAAAAAGCAAAGGTGTTCATATCCTCTGCCGACTGGATGAGCCGCAATTTGAACCGCCGTGTGGAAACATTGGTCGAAATAACAAATGGCACAGTTAAGGCGCAAATCGTGTCCCAAATCATGGCCGCAAATCTCGCAGACGTGACCCAAAGTTGGGTTATGGCACCTGATGGCACATTTAATCGACCTCCCGTTGATGAAGGCACCTTTGAATTTAATTGCCATCGCTTCTTTATGGAGAACCCATCACTGTCAGGACGTGGATCTGCGGGTGCATCCGATGTTCCAAAATTGACCCATACGAAGAACGAACCACCAAAGCCCAATTGATTTCTAACTTTATCGCGCTTAACCGAACGGCGCACAATTGATTGCACATCCTGATAGGGAAAACCGGACGTGAAAACAGAAACCTCTGCTGACGAAACGGGCTCATTCGGCCTTTCCCTTTTTGATGATCCCAGTACGCGCGCCCTATCACGCGTTGGTGTTGTGGATGTTGGATCAAATTCGGTCCGCATGGTTGTTTTTGATGGCGCGGCACGTAGTCCCGCATACTTTTATAACGAAAAAATCATGTGTGCCTTAGGCGCTGGCGTATCTGAAACGGGCAACTTAAATCCTAAGGGCCGTGACCGTGCGCTGGCCGCAATGATCCGGTTCAAACATCTTGCTGATGGAATGGGCCTGTCTGAACTAACTGTTGTTGCAACAGCTGCGGTGCGTGACGCCCAAGACGGTCCAGCATTCTGTGCTGATGTCTTGCAACATACTGGCCTGCGCATCTGGGTTATTGATGGCAAAGAAGAGGCTCGACTTTCAGCACAAGGCGTGCTGCTTGGTTGGCCTGGTGCCTATGGTCTGATTTGCGATATTGGCGGTTCTTCGATGGAATTGGCTGAGATCTCAGAAGGGCGCGTTGGCAAACGTGTAACATCCAACCTAGGCCCGTTGAAGCTTCAGGGACTTAGTGGTGGGCACAAAGGACGCAAGGCACACATCAAAGAAACCGTGGCGAGCCTTGTTGAACAAATGGGCGCACAACGTGATCGCCTTTTCTTAGTTGGCGGAAGCTGGCGCGCGATTGCGCGCATCGATATGCACCGTCGCGGCTATCCGCTACATGTTTTGCACGAATACCGGATGACCCCGGCTCATGTGTCCCGCACCGCAAAATACATTGCTGAGGCTGACATCGAAGAGTTGCGCAGCGCTTGCGGCATATCATCCGCCCGCATGATCTTGGTTCCCCTGGCAGCCATGGTCCTCAAGCAGCTCGTCAAAGCGTTCAAGCCCACAGATATCGCCATCAGCAGCTATGGTATCCGCGAAGGGCTGCTTTATGAGCAAATGCCCCAAAGATTGCGTGACCGCGATCCATTGATTGAGGCATCACGTTTCGCCGAAAACAAAGACGCCCGCATGCCCGGATTTGGGAAATCTCTTTATGATTTCGTTTTACCGCTGTTCAAATCAGCCCCCGAAACGCGCAAACGCTTGATCAAAGCGGCCTGCATGTTGCACGACGTCAGTTGGCGTGCACATCCAGATTACCGCGCAGAGGTCTGTTTTGATAATGCGACCCGCGCCAATCTTGGCGGCCTGAACCACCATGAACGTATCTTCCTTGGCCTGGCGTTACTACACCGCTACTCCAACAGCCGCGAAGGCACACGGTTCGAAGAGCTGTACACACTGGTTGACGAAAAGACCCAGTTAGAGGCTGAGGTTCTGGGCAAAGCCATGCGTTTTGGTGCCATGCTTTGGATGGAGAAAGGCGCCGAACGAGCAACTTTCAAATGGTATCCTAAGAAGCGGATCTTGGAACTGCGCATGACGCGTGATGCGATGCCACTGTTTGGCGAGGTAGCAGAGGCACGTTTGAAATCGCTTGCCTCTTCACTGCAAGCCGAACTGGTTGTCAAAACCCGCAAGGATTAATCGCGCTTTAAACGTCGATATCCAAAGTTACCGGAAAATGGTCTGACGCCGTAACCAGCGCATCGCGCAGTTCTGCCGTATCCCAACATTTCGGATCATCCAACGGATGCCATATGCGCCATGATGCATTGCGTTTTTCAAGATCGGGCGATACCATGATGTAGTCTAACAAAGCCTGCAAAAACCGTTTGTGGTGTTTAACAAAGAACCGCGATGTTGTTGGCGTAGCTGCCAAGCGGCGCGACAACGCAATCTGTGCATGCGGTTCAATCAGCTTTGGTATGCCTTTGTCCCCCAACAGTACTTCGACTGAGGAGCGACCAAACAGATGTTCGTATTCGTCCAATCCTGGGCCATCGTTCATATCACCCATAACAACCAAAGGCGTGCCCTGATCTAAATGATCAGTGATCCTTTGACGTAACCAAATCGCCTGCGCCAATTGTTTGCGGCGATTGGCAATGGAAAAGCGCATGACTTCATCGCGATTGCGTGCACCATGGGCGGCCTTTGATTTCAAGTGTGCACCGATAAGATGCAGATCAAATCCAGCCTTAGTCTTAATGGCCAATTCCAAAGGTGGCTTTGAAAAAGTAACCAAATCCTCGACATTATCGACGTCCAAATCAATGCGAAACGCACCATCAAAACGCGGTGCATTGCGACCTCCTCCTTCGCCCAAATCATCGCCCTTGGGATCATGGCGTACAGTCATTGCGTCCGGATCATACAACATCGCAATCTCTTGCTGCGTGTCATTCGCGAAACCAATGGCGGCTTTGCGGGCCCGCAATCCAAACCGCGCAGCAAACGTTTCAAGCGCCAAAGCGGCATCGCGACGTTTGCCTTGGTCCGGTGCCTCGATAATCATGACGGCATCCGCGTCCATCGCCTTAAAGACTACGCCCAAGGCATCGGTTTGTTCCTTGCGTGTCACCTTGTGCCGAGAGGACCAACCATCGTCATTCAAAGGTACCCCGTCGTTGTCGAACAAACGGTCCATCCATTCGATATTATATGTTGCAATGCGCATTATGCGTGTTCTTTTCTAATGTCATCCCAAGCGCGGTTGATATCGATCATACGTTTCTCCGCCAACAATACGGCCTCTTCAGGGATGCCGCGTGCAACCATCGCATCGGGGTGATTGTCACGTACAAGCTGTCGCCATACTTTGCGCATGTCTTCAAATGACATGTCTGGATTCAGCCCCAATACAGCATAAGGATCTTGTTCCGCGTCAGGCACAAAACGTGCTCTTAAGGCTCTGAATTCGCCCGCCGAAACTTCGAAAATCTCAGCCACACGTTCTAAAAAAGCATTCTCGTTCGGGTGATAAAATCCATCTGCCATCGCAATATGGAATAAACCTTCCATCAAATCCTTTAGCGTGTGCGGATCTTCATGGAACATCGTATGAATACGGGTCGCATAGGTTTCAAAACCTGCAACATCTGTGCGTGCCAAATTGAAAACACGGGCGGCCCCAGCTTCGTCTTGGCGAGCAATATCAAACACTTCACGAAAGGCCGTGACCTCATCACGTGTGACATGCCCATCCGCTTTTGCCATTTTTGCACCCAATGCAATCACAGCAATCGCAAATGCGACTGAGCGTTCGGGCGGGCTACGCAGTTTGTCAAAAACCGACCACAAGGTCTCCCCAGAAGTGAGGGCAGCAAGAGCTTCAGCGATACGGGACCATATAGACATAGCGTCACCCTATCCTTTGCGTTCAGAAGTGTCAGTGGGCGTTTCTAGAATTAAGTGCATTAATATCAAATCATGCCAGACAGCATTTTTACGACCAACTTCAGGCAAGTGGCCGGCCTGCGTGAATCCACATTTTTCATGAAACGCAACGGCGTTGGCATTCCCGCCACTAATGGCCCCGATCATCACATGATGGCCAAGCGTCATGGCAGCACTCACAAGGGCATCCATCAACGCCCGCCCCAATCCTTTGCCCTGCACAAGGTAGATTGAGTGCTCGACTGTATGCGCATACCCTGGACCGCCACGAAACGCCCCAAACAACGCAAAACCCTCAAACACGCCCTCTTGCTCACAGATAAAGACACTCCGCCCAGGATCCATGATCATAGCTTCAACGTCACTGCATACTTTCAGCTCAGTGGTAAAGGTAACGGCTGTCTCACGAATTAAATCGTTCCATAGCGCGGTGATCGAGTGCGCATCAGCAATAACGGCAGAACGGATCACAACCGTCGTATCCCATGCGGCGTATCAAATTCTGCCATCAACTCTTGGGGTCCAACCTCAAACACAACACGAACGTCCGTCAGCGCCTTTTTCACCGCAGTCTCCAACTCTTTTGCCTGTGGGTGCGCGATAACAAGACGACGCAAACGGCAACCCGAGGGCGGCAACATCTCAGCGGGATGCATCGCTGTCTGCCATTGGATCAACGCAGGGCATTGATTGTCGAAGGGTAAAACCCCGCTGGCAGGAACAACCATCTGCCAGCGCAAATCACCGCGCTGCAATGCGACTGCTTCACCAATGCCTTCTGGTAACAAAGCCATTTCATCATCAAGCGCCTCACTGCGGCATATCCAATTGCTCAGGCGCGGATTGCCTGAAAACCGGTCAAGATCAAACCACCTTGGGCGGTCAGGATTAGGAGCATCAGGATTGATCGCAATCGCTTCCAAATACAAACCATCGGCCAATCCCATCAGCTTATTATGCGTATGAAAAACAGCGTGTTCGCCACCCGGTCGCATCGAAATCCCCAAGGCCTCCTCGACGTAGGACTGAGCCTGTTCAAGTGTCTCGCCGGACACCGCCAAATGATCTAGCAGCATGGGATCGCCTCATTACTATGCATTGCGAAAATAATCCAAAAATTAAGAGTAGTTTTGCAGGAATTTACATTGATTTCGAGGGGCAAAATCTTATTTGCCTTATAATACCTGACAATTTTGGAGCGATTTAATGTTTTTACGAGCCATCGACCGGTTTTTTAGCCATGAAGCATCGGGAGGGATCCTGCTTATGCTGTCAGCATTGGCAGCGATGATAGTTGCCAACTCTGCATTGTCAGGCCTTTATGAATCCGTACTTGGCGCAAAGTTCTCTGTTCTGATCAACGGCGAAGGTCTTTCTAAACCACTGATCTTGTGGATCAACGACGGCCTCATGGCGATCTTCTTCTTCCTGATCGGTCTGGAACTAAAGCGCGAAATTCTCGAGGGCAAACTCAAGAACCCAAGCGATATCATTTTGCCGGGCGTTGCAGCCATCGGCGGCATGGCCCTACCAGCTTTGGTCTTCGTACTCTTCAACTGGAACATCGTTGAAAATATCAGCGGTTGGGCCATTCCTGCAGCAACCGACATTGCATTTGCGCTGGGTATCCTCGCACTTGTGGGCAGCCGCGCCCCTGCATCGCTCAAGGTATTCTTGCTAACACTGGCAATTTTGGATGACCTTGGCGCAATCATTATCATCGCCTTGTTCTATACGGCAGAACTGAAGGTAGATTACCTATTCCTTGCATTGCTTCCATTGGCGGGCTTGCTATGGCTCAATATAAAAGGTGCGCACCGTATCGCTCCTGCCCTGCTCTTGGGCGCGATCATGTGGTACTTCGTTCTTAAGTCTGGGGTTCACGCAACCTTGGCTGGCGTTGTCACAGCATTCTGTATTCCGCTCAAAGACAAATGGGGCAAGTCGCCACTCCATTCTCTTGAGAATGGCCTGACACCCTATGTATTATACCTCATCATCCCGATTTTTGCTTTCGCAAACGCAGGTGTTGTCCTCAAAGGTATGACCTTCAATGATCTGCTGGCACCTCTTCCATTGGGTATCGCACTAGGCTTGATCGTCGGGAAACAAGTTGGTGTATTTGGTCTAACAATGTTGATGGTCAAAACAGGCATCGCCAAGATGCCACATGGGGCGACCGCATTGCACATCTACGGCATCTCTTGCTTGGCTGGGGTCGGCTTCACAATGTCCCTATTCATTGGTGGCCTTAGCTTTGCCGATGCAGAAATGATGAACCAAGTTCGCTTGGGCGTGCTAAGCGGTTCTATTGTATCCGGTATCTTAGGCTACTCAGCGTTGATGCTGGCATCGCGCCAATCATCCCAAGATGATGCACCCGCATCTGCATAAACAAAAAGGGGCAGCCATTGGCTGCCCCTTCTCAGATCCCGTCTTGTCTGCCCTTTAGGGTCGGGTTTTACGAATGATCTCAAGGATATCCTGGGCGGCATCCGGAATGTTTGTCCCCGGTCCAAAAATCGCCTTAACCCCATTGTCATACAGATACTGATAGTCTTGTTGCGGAATAACACCGCCACAGATAACGATGATATCCTCTGCCCCTGCGTCCTTCAGTGCCTGAACCAATTGCGGCGCTAGCGTCTTATGGCCCGCAGCTTGGGAACTGATCCCGATTACGTGCACATCGTTATCAACAGCGTCCTGTGCGGCTTCTGCAGGCGTTTGAAACAGCGGACCTACATCCACATCAAAACCGATGTCAGCAAACGCCGTCGCGATAACCTTGGCACCGCGATCATGCCCGTCTTGGCCCATCTTCACGACCAACATACGCGGGCGGCGCCCCTCGACCTCGGCAAAGTCCTCAACAGACTTTTGGATCGCAGCAAAACCCGCGTCTCCCTCATAGGCAGCGCCGTAAACACCAGACAACATTTTGACTTCCGCGCGGTGGCGCCCAAATACGTCTTCCATCGCTGTGCTAATCTCCCCAACTGAGGCACGTGCACGTGCCGCATCGATGGCCGCTTCTAACAAGTTGCCACCCTCACTGGCGCGACGTGTCAATTCAGCCAAGGCAGCCTCACATGCAGCCGTATCACGGCTGGCGCGAATACCGTTAAGGCGGGCAATTTGGCTCGTCCGAACCGCGTCATTATCGATGTCCATAATATCGATTGGGTCTTCTTTATCCAAACGGTATTTGTTCACACCGACGATCACTTCTGTGCCGCGGTCAATATTGGCCTGACGGGTCGCTGCAGCCTCTTCGATACGCAACTTTGGCATGCCTGACGCAACGGCCTTGGTCATTCCACCCAAAGCCTCAACCTCTTCGATCAGCTTCCATGCTTCTTCAGCCAGATCATGGGTCAACTTCTCAACATAGTAGGACCCTGCCAATGGATCGACCACATTGGTTACGCCAGTCTCCTCTTGCAGGATCAACTGCGTATTACGTGCGATGCGTGCTGAGAAATCAGTCGGCAAAGCAATCGCTTCATCCAACGCATTGGTGTGCAAGGATTGCGTGCCGCCAAGGGCCGCAGCCATGGCTTCGTATGCAGTGCGCACCACGTTGTTGTATGGGTCCTGTTCTTGCAGAGATACGCCAGAAGTTTGGCAGTGGGTTCGTAACATGGATGATTTTGGGTTCTTTGGCTCAAACTCAGACATGATGCGATGCCACAGCAAACGCGCGGCGCGCAACTTGGACGCTTCCATGAAAAAGTTCATGCCGATGGCGAAGAAAAAGCTAAGGCGCGGCGCGAATTTATCCACGTCCATACCTGCGGCGATCGCCGTGCGGACATACTCGCGCCCATCGGCCAAAGTGAACGCCAGCTCTTGAACCAAGTTCGCGCCAGCCTCTTGCATGTGATAACCAGAGATCGAAATTGAGTTGAATTTCGGCATCTCATTTGCGGTAAATTCAATGATGTCGGCAATGACCCGCATCGATGGCTCAGGCGGATAAATATAGGTGTTACGCACCATGAATTCCTTCAGAATATCATTCTGAATGGTTCCCGCCAGCACAGATTTGTCATGCCCTTGCTCTTCACCCGCAACAATGAAGCTGGCCAAGATTGGAATAACCGCACCATTCATCGTCATAGAAACGGACACTTTATCCAGCGGAATTCCGTCGAACAGGATTTTCATATCTTCAACGCTGTCAATCGCAACACCGGCTTTGCCGACGTCACCAACCACACGTTCATGATCACTGTCGTACCCACGGTGAGTGGCCAGATCAAAGGCAACAGATACACCCTGCTGGCCTGCATCCAAAGCACGGCGATAAAAGGCGTTCGATTCTTCTGCAGTTGAGAAACCCGCATATTGGCGGATGGTCCATGGACGCCCCGCATACATCGTGGCCTTCACGCCGCGCGTAAATGGTGCGGCTCCCGGAATCGTGCCCAGATGATCAACCTCTTTAAGGTCTTCTTCAGTATAGATCGGTTGGACATCGATCCCCTCAAGGGTTTTCCATGTCAGGTCATCTACCGGGCGGCCACGAAGTTCGCTTTCAGCGATGCCCCGCCACGTGTCTGTCTTGCTTGTCATGTCGTTGTCCTCTTTCAAATGGGCCAAACTGCGGGATATTTCCCGTTCCGGAGTGGTCCGTGTCCTCTGTCAGTATTGCCAACCCATCAGCACCCGAAATAAGCCAGTGCATGTCGTCAGCATATGCTTCGCGCAATTGCGCGTTTTGTATTTGGTCAAATGGTATCCAACGCTGTGCACGTTCTTGCGATGCCAAAGCGCACAAGCCCTCCATGTCGCCGCGTTCTACCAGTATTGTACGTAGCGCAGACAAGTTAGGCGCACGGTTCAACCATTCATCACCAGTATTAATTGGCGCGGCTTCATCAAGACATTTTGCCAGCATCTGATCGGGGGTTCCCTGATACCGCTCAAAAGGCAGAACGCGAATTTCTGTGTCGGGTACGGCGCAGGCCAAATCGGTAATCACATCACGCCAGGTCCGTTTTGCATTAGCAATTTTCTCGATGCCGCTAGGCGAAAGAACGCAATGCCCCCGCGCAACTCCGTAAGCAATCGAAGACGCCCAAAACAAGTCATGCGAGCGGATATTCAATACAACCCGTTTCAAACGCCCGTCAAAGGCTTGCGCAAAATACGCCATCCGCTCCCCAATAGCTGGATAAAGCGCGCGTTTGCGCAAATTATGGCGCACGGTTCCAATCATGTTTTCATCGCTGACGAGCAATTTACGCACGCCAGACTGTGCAGTGCGCGCCATTTGCATCCGAACCCGCCCAACAGCCCGCGCCTGTCCCTTGTCGGGAAACGTCCCGAAGGAGACGGCACAATACCCGCAAACAGCCCTTGTCGCGTGCGCTGCGGCCCCCAATAGCCCACCTTACTACTGGAAAGTTCCGAATGGGACCTCCGCATATAACTTTGGAACGTCGTGCTACCGGTCCTATGGGCTCCGAGGTGAAGAATGACATCCATGACGCGGCCTGCTCTTTTGACAAGGGCCGCCCCGTTCGGCCCTGATGCGAGGATCATAGCAGTCATGGCATTACACTCGTTTCAAACGCTTTAACGCTACATTTGCACCTTTGGCGGGTCGTAATCGCCGATAAAGGTACTATGTTAATCGTAACAGGAGTGCTCATGAAACACATATTACCCGTTGTTATAGCAGCTTTATTTGCCGGCCACGCAATGGCCGCAGACGCCATCGAAGTGACTGAAAACATCGTTTTCTCGCAGGCTTCAGAAACGGATTTGAACCAATTTGTATGGAAAAAGCGGCCCATTGTTGTCTTTGCCGACAGCGATGCCGACCCTCGATACACCGAGCAGATTGAATTGTTGATGGCAAAACTGCACGATCTAGAGGAACGCGACGTGGTTGTGTTGACAGATACAAACCCCAACGCGAAATCCGAATTGCGGCTAAAACTACGTCCGCGTGGCTTTATGTTAGCTATAATCGGCAAAGATGGTGGTGTGAAACTGCGCAAACCGTTCCCATGGGACGTTCGCGAAATCACCCGAAGCATCGACAAAATGCCTTTGCGCAAACGCGAACTGCGCGAGAAAAAGCGTGAGGCCAGCGAAGGCTGACCCCACCCTATCATTTCTTGCGAAGTGGCGTTTGCACGGTCCATTGCTTATTCGAATTCCATAATGATTTCGTCCACTGCAAGGCTGTCGCCTGCACTGGCGTTGATCTTGGACACAGTGCCCTTTTTCTCAGCCTTTAGGATGTTTTCCATCTTCATCGCTTCGATGGTGCACAACGCTTGGCCCTCTTCGACCACTTCGCCCTCTTCTACGTTCAATTTAACAACCAGACCCGGCATCGGGCACAACAACAGCTTGGACGTATCGGGTGCAACTTTTTCTGGCATCAAGCGCGCAAGGTCGGCCTGACGCTCTGTGCGCACGTGAACCTTCATATCCGCACCACGTGTACGAATGCGGAAGCCACCGCTGATCTTACCCACTTTGAGAATAAGTGGCGCACCATCTACCATCATCTTGGCCAGTTGATCGCCCGGCGTCCAATCGCCTGACACGCGCATTGAAGTACCATCCGCGAAGGTGACATTTGACCCGTCGTGATCTGCGTCGATCACCACATCCATAGATGCACCCTGCAACGCCACGTTCCAATCGGTACCCACTTTGCGTTCGTGATTGTCCATGCGGCCAGACACGCGCGCACGGCGAATTTCAGCAACACGGTGCATTGCTGCACAGGCCGCCGCAATGCGGCTTAGATCACGCTCTGGCAGTTCAACACCTTGGAACCCATCGGGATATTGCTCTTCGATAAAGGCGGTTGTCATCTCGCCTGCCACAAAGATCGGGTGATCCATCACAGCAGATAGGAACGGCAAGTTGTGGCCAATGCCTTCAACCTCAAAGCTGTCCAGCGCCACGCGCATCGCCTCGACCGCCTCGTCGCGGGTTGGGGCCCATGTGCACAGCTTGGCGATCATCGGATCGTAATACATGCTGATCTCGCCACCTTCATAAACGCCAGTGTCATTGCGGATCGCGACAGGACCAGCTGCTGCATCGCCCTGCCATTTGTCGTTGTCCAGCAACGGACCAGCAGCCTGCTCAGCAGGTGGACGATAGCGGGTCAAACGACCGATTGAGGGCAAGAAGCCACGATACGGATCTTCTGCATAGAGACGGTTTTCAATCGCCCAGCCGTTCAGCTGCACATCTGCTTGGGAAATGGTTAGTTTTTCTCCGTTTGCGACACGGATCATTTGCTCCACCAAATCAACACCTGTGATGAGCTCGGTCACAGGGTGTTCTACCTGCAAACGCGTATTCATCTCTAAGAAGTAGAAATTCTTGTCACCATCAACGATGAACTCAACCGTACCAGCCGATGCGTAATCAACGGCTTGGGCCAATGCCACAGCCTGCTCGCCCATCGCACGGCGGGTTTTCTCATCCAAAAACGGGGATGGTGCTTCTTCAACAACTTTTTGCTGACGGCGCTGAATGGAGCATTCACGTTCCCCCAGATAGATACCGTTGCCATGACTGTCGCACAAAACCTGGATTTCAATGTGACGCGGCTGGGTGATAAACTTCTCGATAAAAATACGATCATCACCAAAGGAGTTTGCTGCCTCGTTCTTGGATGATTGGAACCCCTCGCGGGCCTCCGCATCGTTCCACGCGATACGCATGCCCTTACCGCCACCACCCGCAGAGGCCTTGATCATCACAGGATAACCAACCTGATTGGAAATTTTGACCGCGTCATCCGCATCCTCGATCAACCCCATGTAACCGGGGACCGTAGAAACACCTGCATCTTGGGCGATCTTCTTAGAGGTGATCTTGTCCCCCATCTTCTCAATCGCGCCAACTGGTGGGCCAACAAAGGCCACGCCCTCAGCCGCCAAGGCCTCGGCGAATTTGGAGTTCTCAGATAAGAAACCATACCCTGGATGCACCGCTTGGGCACCCGAGGTTTTGACCGCTTCCATCACCTTATCAATAACAATGTAGGACTGGTTGGCTGGGGGTGGCCCAATGTGGATTGCTTCATCGGCCATTTGCACATGCAAAGCCTGCTTATCGGCATCGGAATAGATGGCGACAGTACCAATACCCATTTTGCGAGCAGTTTTGATAACACGGCAGGCGATCTCGCCACGGTTAGCGATCAGGATTTTATTGAACATGTGATGTCCTTTTCAATATGGCGGGACTGGAAGGGGATCGAACAACGCAAAAATCCGCCCCACGTGAGCGGGACGGTCGATGCGTTTTCTTGTTTGCTAGTCGCCCGAAGGCGTTGCTTTGTTACTCTGCCGTCAGCGGACCTAGCAGCGAAATCTCTCCGCGGCTGGATGCGTCTTCTGGTTTCATACATGCACCGGTCAGCAAAGTCGCTGACACTGCAAAAATGCAGATCACTCGTTTCATAATAACTACCTCTAAACAGGGCTGTTTTCGCCCATTGAGGAATACGTAGCACAACCTGACGCGATTTAACATCACGTAAACTAAAGACTGAAAGTCGTTGCAGCGAAACATCACACTTTTTAGTTGCACTTCTGTGGGTAGATTTGGCAGTAAAGGAAATTACCCGCTGCACCAATGACAACACCTTTAACCGGATTGGCATCCGCAACGATGGCCAAACCAGCACCCGTTGCACCACCAAGCAAGGCTTGGTCTGCTCCCGTTTCGCCACAACCGGCAAGGATTGCACTGACACCAATCGCGGCGATGTATAGTTTAATTGACATCTCTGTTCTCCTTTTTCCTCATTCGAAGAAACAGATGACAGGTTCGCAACGCGCTGTAACGCAGAAGTACAGCACATGCTCATTTCAGCAAAAATACGCCATATCAATGTGTTATGGCAAAAAAAACTGGGCAACCCAAGGCTAAAACACTCGAGTTGCCCATAAGGGGAAGGGGTACGCAAACTTGTGCACTCACGTGAGTGGCTTCTGGGCACAGCCTGTGCGCAACTAGGTTTGCACGCCAATGCCCATCCCGCCAACCCACACATATTCAAAGCGCGAAAATCGGCTAAGCTTTGCTGGTTTATGGCAGGTTGCAGCAACATTGCGCCTATTCCCCAATCGCTTCTGGGAAACTTGCGCGCGCAATGTTCACGTCTATGACGAGCAATGCGCCATAATCTTCCGGGTCAAAGTTATCGTCAGCCGGAATGACCTCACGACCGAACAACCAAGACAAGCGCCCTGCATCTAGATTGCCACGCTCAAAGGGGTGCTCACCAAACTGTTCCCACAATGCTTCCATGAATCCTGCATCCGCACGGCGGTCTGCCGGTTTACGGTCACTCTTACGCTCGCGGCGTGCAAGTGCGGTCGCCCTTTTGGGATTCGCGCGGCGTAATGTGAATTGGAAATCTGTGCCCCGAAGTCGGCCCGGGAAACCGCGATGCTTCAGCATGATGCTGCCCCCCTTGCCATTTGGCCATCGGTTAGGGGTGTGGTCGGGGTGGGCGAAAACGCCCGCCCCGTAAGTGTATTACTTGTATTTGCCTGTGTGCACTGGCTCAACCGAAATTGGGGCTGGGTCAATGACGACAAATTCTTCGACCTGCTGCTCGCGCGCACAGGCAGCAACGACAGCGATAAAGCCGAATGTTGCCAATAGTTTGATGCTCTTTGACATCTAAGTCTCCTGTCACTTTTAAATTGGGGCTTTGACACGGAATGTGTCGACGCACCTTTACTTGAGGTAAGGGGTTCTTGGGAAATCCCTGCAGGCAACATAGTGGAATCCTTGTTTGAAATATATCCGCTCAGTTCTAATCGGCGGACTTGTGGCTCGAAAGCCTCATAACGGACTATGGGCAATGTCCCTGTCGCAACATCTTGTGGATGCATCAAAATGCCTCCCAGATACAGACATCACTTTTAACCCGAAATGCTTCGAAAAACTGTGTGGCATCCGGGTTCGTTTCCCCAAACTCAATTTTTTGATCCGCAATCGATACAACGACCAAATCACTTTTCAGATCATATTCAGCGATGTAGGGCACCGCAATTTCAGTGCAAAGATGTTCGATATCTTCAAAAGCACTATCGTAAGCCAAACCGCCCACATCCTTGTTTATTGAGGGCGCGATAAAACGAAACCGAAGCCAGTTCTCACCACTCACAGTATCGACCAGCACTTCATGCAAGGTCACAGACTGGCCCGAAGGCATATCTTGTGCCGCAACAACAAAAGGAACCGTTAAGCAAAACACACTTGCAATTGCACCGAACCAATACCGACGTAATACCGACATTATACAGCACCCTTAAATCGTTGATATCCTGCGCATTTCAACCAGCGCGCACGGTTCTTGGGATTTTCCAAAACCGTTTGAATATCTGCTTCCAAAGTTGAGGCCACATTACCCATTACACGACCACCAGCCTCAATGTTCAATGCGCCATCGACTGATGTCACCTGAACAACAGGTGAAAAGCCCCGCAAACCCTGCAGCGCACGCCACATATCTTGGCGCACTTGCATGGCGATACGCACAGCACTGCCACCTGCCAACTGCGTGTTTGCAGAGACATCAAAACGAGCGGGAAGCTGACGTGATACCGTCACCTGCCCCTCATCCTTTGTGATATGCCAGCCTTTTTTCATCGATCAGAGCGGGATATTGTCGTGTTTTTTCCACGGGTTCTTCTGCGATTTACCGCGAAGCGATGCAAACGCACGACTTACGCGTTTACGTGTTGAGCGCGGTTGAATAACTTCATCGATAAAGCCACGTTCAGCCGCCACAAATGGGTTGGCAAAACGTTCTTCATACTCAGCAGCATGTGCCGCGATTTTGTCTGGGTCACCCAGATCAGCGCGGTGAATAATCTCAGTCGCGCCTTTGGCACCCATCACTGCGATTTCAGCCGTCGGCCACGCATAGTTAAAGTCACCACGCAGGTGCTTGGATGACATAACGTCATAGGCCCCGCCATAAGCTTTGCGTGTAATAACAGTGACCTTAGGCACTGTTGCTTCGCCGTAAGCGAACAACAACTTGGCTCCGTGTTTAATTACACCGCCGTGTTCTTGGCTGGTACCAGGCAAGAAACCAGGGACGTCTACGAGTGTTAGAATTGGAATCTCAAAAGCATCACAGAAACGCACAAAACGCGCCGCCTTGCGTGAGCTGTCTATGTCCAAGCAACCTGCCAAAACCATTGGTTGGTTGGCGACAACACCAACGGTACTGCCTTCTAGACGAATGAAACCCGTCAGGATGTTCTTTGCAAAATCTTCCTGAATTTCATAAAAATCACCTTCGTCCGCAAGCTTATGAATAAGCTCTTTCATATCGTAAGGCGTATTCGCATTCTCAGGGATCAGCGTATCAAGGGATAGCTCAACACGACCCGGCTCATCAAAGAACGGGCGAACCGGTGGTTTCTCACGGTTCGACAACGGCAAGAAATCTACAAGGCGGCGCACTTCGGCCAATGCCTCTACATCATTCTCAAACGCACCGTCGGCCACGGATGACTTCTTGGTATGGGTTGAAGCCCCGCCCAATTCCTCAGCAGTGACAACTTCGTTAGTGACTGTTTTAACAACGTCCGGTCCAGTTACGAACATATAAGACGTGTCTTTTACCATGAATATAAAATCGGTCATCGCAGGAGAATAAACAGCGCCACCAGCACAAGGCCCCATGATCAAGCTGATCTGTGGAACGACACCAGAGGCCAGAACATTGCGTTGGAACACCTCAGCATAGCCCGCAAGCGACGCAACACCTTCTTGGATTCGCGCACCACCAGAGTCGTTGATGCCAATAATTGGCGCGCCATTCTGAATCGCCATATCTTGGATTTTACAGATTTTCTGAGCGTGAGTTTCAGACAATGAACCGCCAAACACTGTGAAATCTTGGGAGAAGACATAGACCATACGGCCGTTGATTGCGCCCCAGCCCGTAACAACGCCATCACCCGCAGGTTTTTGATTTTCCATACCAAAATCAGTGCAACGATGGCTAACGAACATATCGAACTCTTCGAACGAGCCCTCGTCCAACAGCAAATCGATGCGCTCGCGGGCTGTCAGTTTGCCACGTGCATGCTGTGCATCAATGCGTTTTTGACCACCACCAAGGCGCGCCTGGGCACGACGGTCATTCAGTTCTGTAAGGATATCTTTCATCTTCAGCCCCGCTTGCGAATTTTTCATAGTGTATCAAGGCTTGCGCCCAGACCAAAGAGTCATTCGGAATATTTGCAAATACTATTCAGATCAAATTCTGCAAACTGCAAAGTTGCAAAACGACCGCCTATTTTCACGCCCCTAGTGGACATCACTCAGCAAGCTACATACCTCTTTTACATGGAAAACAAACCCAAGATCCGCTTTATGGATCGCAATACCCCGCCGCATATATTCACACTGATCGTTCTGGCAGGCATGTCGGCGATGGTTATGAATATGTTTTTGCCAAGCCTCCCACACATGTCGGAGTATTTCGGTGTTTCGAATGCAGTCATGGCGCTGTCGGTGCCATTGTTCCTGATTGTAAGCGCAACACTGCAAATCTTCATCGGACCAATTTCTGACCGTTTTGGACGTCGTCCAGTTATCCTGGTTGGGATCGCGGTCTTTCTTGCAGCGACCATTGGGTGCCTTTTTTCCAACAGTATAGGCACGTTCCTGTTCTTTCGAATGGTCCAAGCCGCCATAGCCGTTTGCATGGTTCTAAGCCGTGCAGTCATCCGGGATTCATTCGACCAAGAACAATCCGCCTCAATGCTTGCCTACGTAACAATGGGCATGGCCGTCGTTCCGATGATCAGTCCCGCAATCGGTGGTATATTGGACGAATTCTTTGGCTGGCACGCAATCTTCTGGGCCTTCCTCATAATGGGTGCTGCCCTTTTTGTACTTATCTGGCGCGACCTAGGCGAAACCGCGAAACCATCGGGATTGACACTTTCACAACAATTCAGAGAATACCCAGAGCTTCTGAAATCAAAGCGGTTTTGGGGCTACTGCCTTGCCTCGGCCTTCAGCTCGGGCGCGTTCTTTGCCTACCTAGGCGGTGGGCCTTTTGTCGGTTCAGACGTGTTTGGCATGTCACCCAAATGGGTTGGCATCTTCTTTGGTGCCCCCGCTGTCGGGTATTTTGTGGGCAACTGGTATACCGGCCGTAACGCCAAGCGTTTGGGCGTGAACAAACTGATCCTCTGGGGTGCAATCGCAGTCACGGCTGGCACCGTCTTGATGCTGGTATTGTTCCTCGTTGGCCTTGGATCAGCCGTGACTTTCTTTGGCCTTATGACATTCGTTGGCCTTGGCAACGGGATGGTGATCCCGAACGCAACCGCAGGCATGCTATCGGTACGCCCGCATCTCGCAGGTACCGCCTCGGGATTGGGCGGCGCAATTATGATTGGTGGGGGCGCGGGACTTGCATCGCTCGCAGTGTTCTTGCTCAAACCCGAAACTGGTGCCTATCCACTGATCATAATCATGATGATCACATCCATTTCAGCCGTCCTTGCGATCCTATCGGTCTATCGCCGCGAAGCACGCCTCGCGAAGGATTGATCCTTAGGATATCTTGCGCTTCTCACTTTGCAAAGCTACGCTTAGCTAAGTGCAAAGTTGCAAAGGTACTCGTATGGCGACCCAGAAAATCTATGCAGGCGCAAAACTACGCGAACTGCGCACGCGCATTGGCCTGACGCAAAAAGACTTTGCCGCCAAGTTGGGCGTATCCCTGCCCTACCTAAATCAAATGGAAAACAATAACCGTCCCGTCAGTACCTCTGTCGTGGTGGCACTCGCACGTGAATTTGGCCTTGATGTAACCGAACTTAGCATCGGTGACAGCGAAAGGTTGGTCAGCGACCTAAAGGAAGCACTGTCAGATCCAGTTTTCACCGCAGACATGCCACCAATCGCGGATCTACGCCTTGCGGCATCCAACGCTCCAACCTTTGCCCGCGCCTTTATTCAGCTCCACCAAAGCTATCGACAAACCCACGAACGGCTTGCCTCCCTGGATGAAGCATTGGGGCGCGAAGATGCACGCACCCGTCCCAGTCCGTGGGAAGAGGTCCGCGATTTCTTTCATTATTGCGACAACTACATCGACTCAGTGGACCGTGTGGCCGAACATTTCTCTAGCTCGCTTGAAGGCGCAGTTGACGTGCGCGCAGCAGCGGTTGCTGCCCTGCAAAAGGTTGGCGTGAAGGTTGAATTCACCAATGATGACAGGGTTCGCAGCTACGATCCCGGCACCAAGGTTTTGCGCATTTCCAACCGCAGTGCCACAGAAACACAGACCTTCCAAATCTTGCTACAGGTCGCATTGATCCGCCAAAATGCATTGCTCGAGGCCACCCTTGATCTCGCCCGCTTCCAAACGTCAGAGGCCCGTGGCATCGCCAAAATCGGTCTGGCCAACTACTTTGCCGGTGCAGCCCTTATGCCCTACACACAATTCCTAACTGCGGCGAACGAATGCAGGCATGACGTTGAACTTTTAGCAGGTCAATTCGGGGCCTCCATCGAACAGGTTGCACACCGCCTTTCAACCCTGCAACGCCCGGGTTCCAAAGGCATTCCATTCTTCTTTGTACGCGTTGATCAGGCTGGAACGATCACAAAACGCCACTCTGCAACACGCCTACAATTTGCACGCTTTGGCGGCGCATGTCCGCTGTGGAACGTCCACCGCGCGTTCGAGTTGCCTGCACAATTCTTGCGCCAACTGGCTGAAACCCCAGATGGCGCACGCTATATCAGTCTGGCACGCGACGTTTCAAAACCCGCTGGACGATACGGCGCACCTGTTCGCCGCTTTGCGATCGCTTTGGGATGTGAGGTCCAGCACGCGGGCTCACTTGTCTATGCAGATGGCATTGATCTTAGCCGCGCTGACGCATTTGAACCAATCGGAATTTCATGCCGAATATGCGAACGTAAAACGTGCCATCAACGCTCTGTGCCACCGCTAGAGCGCAAGTTGCTCGTGGATACAGACACGCGCGATGTGCTACCCTACGGCGTCGACTAACGACGTGCCTTGCGCCAACCGGCCTTAACTGCCTCATCCGCGCTACAGAACCACCGCTCGCCCTTATTGGTGTTAATACCTGTCTGTTCATAAAATCGTTGCCCAGCAACGTGGTAAATTCGTTTACCACTTGAGGAAATGTTACCCTTGATCGCACAATTGCGATCCGGCGGGATGCGCCCTTTTGCACGGGTCTTGCGATATTGCGCAGGGTCTTGGACGCGGCTGCTGTGTAACCCGCGATCATTCACTGCCGCCCCTTTTTCATCCAGATCGTAAGCCATCGAATACTTACGATAAGCAAAGGCCAATCCGTCTGAGACCAGGCCACGCCCAATGTCTTCTCCGTTGACAAAACAGGTCGCAACGGCCCGCCCATATTTGTCAGTATCAACACGTTTACAGGTTGCCCTTTGTCCCTGAAGACGGACACGGACCTGTTGGTTAACCCATTCTCCACAGGCCCACTTTAGGTTCTGTTCAGATTGGCAGGTTTGCCCTTTCTCCGGTGCGTCGATCCCGTGGATACGCACGCGGACATCGCCCACGTCGATGGTATCGCCATCAATGACGTTCACACGGCCCGAAAAATCGGCAAGTGAGAGAGAGGGGACAACGATGAAAACGAACAACGCGCAAAATCTTAACATAGGTTAAAAAATGCGGGTTGCCGTTCATAAATTCAAGCGGGTTAGGTAATAAAGGTTACCAATGTGATAACGCACTTACCGCTGTACAGTTTCCCAATTCGGGTGCAGCCACGGCTCATCATTTGAACGCGCCAGCGGATCAAGGCCCAAAATGTGGTCCGACATCTTTTCGCCAACCATAATTGATGGGCCATTCAAGTTGCCGTTGGTAATGCGTGGGAAAATGCTGCTGTCCGCAACCCGCAACCCCTCAACGCCAATAACTTGGCCTGTGGGATCGACAACCGCATTTGGATCATCCCGCCGCCCCATGCGACAAGTGCCGCAAGGATGGTATGCACTTTCCACATGCTCTGAAATGAACGCATTCAGTTCTTCATCAGTTTGCACATCCGCACCCGGTTGTATTTCACCCTTCACAAACGGTTTAAACGCGTCTTGGGAGAATATCTCGCGCGTGAGGCGGATGCACCTGCGGAAGTCCTCCCAATCAGACGGGTCAGACATATAGTTGAACAGGATCTTTGGATCATCCGCAGGATCGCTAGACCGCAACGTGACCGCACCGCGTGATACCGAACGCATAGGGCCAGTGTGCGCCTGAAACCCATGCCCTTCTGCTGCCGCTTGGCCATCATAGCGCACCGCGATGGGTAAGAAGTGATACTGAATATCTGGGTAGTCGACACCAGGTTTTGACCGAATAAACGCACAGCTTTCGAACTGATTTGAGGCGCCAAGGCCTGTCTTAAAGAACAGCCATTGCGCACCAATCCACGCCTTGGAGAATATGTTCCAGTGCTTGTACAAAGTGATTGGTTTGCTTGCCGACATCTGCATGTACAACTCAAGATGATCTTGTAGGTTTTGCCCAACGCCCGGGCGATCAGCGACCACTTCGATACCGTGGTCCTTAAGGTGTTCAGCGGGGCCAATACCAGACAACATCAGAATTTTGGGCGAGTTGATGGCAGAGGCCGCAATGATGACTTCGCGGTTTGCAGTGACCGTTTTTCCGCCCGCAAGGGCAACGCCCGTCGCGCGGCCATCCTCAATGATGACCTTTTCAACCAAGCCATTCATGAGATTACAGTTGTCGTGCTCTAGCGCAGGGCGCAGGTATGCATTGGCAGCGGACCAACGACGCCCCTTGTAAACGGTCTGTTCCATCGGGCCGAAGCCCTCTTGTTTCTCACCGTTATAATCAGACGTCGCCTCATAGCCTGCTTGCTTGCCTGCCTCGACGAAGGCCTTGAACAAGGGGTTCTTACGTGGCCCCCGCGTCACATGCATAGGACCGTTTTTGCCACGCCATTCAGGGTCACCGCCGTGACCATTACCGTCCCACGTTTCCATGCGTTTGTAGTATGGTAGCACATCTGCATAAGACCAACCGTCAGCACCACTTTCGGCCCAATGATCAAAGTCCTTGGCGTGTCCACGCACGTAAACCATCCCGTTAATGGATGATGACCCACCGATGACCTTACCCCTTGGGCACGCCAAACGACGACCTTCCAAATGTGGTTCGGGCTCAGACTCATACCCCCAATCATACATCTTCATGTTCATCGGGTATGAAAGCGCAGCGGGCATTTGGATCAACGGCCCTATATCTGTCCCGCCATGTTCTATGACCAAAACGGACTCTCCCACCTCCGCCAATCGATAGGCCATCGCGCAACCCGCACTCCCGGCCCCGACGATGACGTAATCAGCTTGCATTTGAGCCATCAGAACGGTGCCTCAACATCGCCCATACGCACATAGACCGACTTTAGCTGTGAATAGTAATTGATCGCAGCCTTTGAGTTTTCGCGCCCAACACCAGAGTTTTTCGAACCACCAAACGGGGCTTCGACTGGTGCATCGTTGTAGGAATTGATGAAACAAGTACCTGCCTCAAAATTCGCCGCAACGCGGTGCGCACGTGATAGATCCTTGGTAAACACACCCGCAGCCAAACCAAATTCGGTGTCATTGGCACGGGTCATCACATCATCTTCATCCTCGAAATCAAGGACTGCCATCACAGGACCAAAGATTTCTTCGCGCGCAATGACCATGTCATCTTTGACATCCGCAAAGACTGTAGGTTGCATGTAGAACCCGTCACGATCCAGACGGTTGCCTCCATAAACCAGACGCGCGCCCTCTGCTTTGCCTTTCTCGACATACCCCAAAGCAATCTCAAGCTGGC
The DNA here is from genome assembly GCA_002478745.1 of Rhodobacteraceae bacterium UBA7436. Lineage (GTDB taxonomy): Bacteria > Pseudomonadota > Alphaproteobacteria > Rhodobacterales > Rhodobacteraceae > Ascidiaceihabitans. The sequence continues at coordinate 70,005 of DLQI01000065.1, forward strand.
GCTCACTGACCATAGGACCAAAATTGGTTTCCTCAATCTGGGGGTCACCGATCATAGCGGTATCAAGGCGCTCAGACAGACGTTTTAGAAATGCTTCTTTGATAGAATTATGAACGAACACGCGGGTGCCGTTTGAACAGACCTGACCAGAGGAATAGAAATTCCCCAAGATGGCACCACCCACCGCATTTTCGATGTCTGCATCTTCAAAGACGATCATCGGGGACTTGCCGCCCAGTTCCATCGTCACATGCTTGATACCCGCAGCCGCGGCTGCATAAACCTTTTTGCCAGTCGGTACAGAGCCTGTCAGCGAAACCTTGTCGACACGATCATCGGTGACCAATGCAGCACCGACATCACCCATACCTTGGATGACATTATAGATACCTGCGGGCAGACCTGCTTCGACCAAAATTTCCGCAACCTTTAGTGCACAAAGCGGTGTGGTTTCAGATGGTTTGAAAACCATAGAGTTGCCACAAGCCAACGCGGGCGCACCTTTCCAGCAGGCAATCTGCGTTGGATAATTCCAGGCACCGATGCCCACACAAACACCCAAAGCTTCACGGCGCGTGTAAACCCAGTCTTCTCCCAGTTGGATGTGCTCACCAGTTAGTGTCGCAGCCATACCACCAAAGTATTCAAGCGCATCTGCGCCAGAAGTGGCGTCAACCGCGATGGTTTCTTGGTACGGCTTACCCGTGTCAAACGTCTCAAGGACGCTCAAGTCATGATTGCGTTCGCGCATGATGTCCGCCGCGCGACGCAGAATGCGACCGCGTTCTGTTCCCGACATTTTAGCCCACGCCGATTGGGCCGATTTTGCTGCATCCAACGCCTGTGCAATTATTGCAGGGGTCGCAGAATAAACGGTCGCGATCTTTTCACCTGTTGCAGGATAGATCACGTCGATTGGGGTACCAGCTGTATCCTCGACATATTGACCATTGATAAAGTGGCTGGCTGTTGGTTGTGTTGGGTAGCTCATGGTATCGTTCGCCTCCGGCGCAAAAAATTGGGGTAAGGGATGTAGGCCGCAGCGCTATTCGCCGCGCGGGTATCGGGCGTCGTCTTCGACGTTGTTTAGGTCCATGTGATTGCGCATGTAGCGTTCAGATGCTTTTTGCAGTGGCTGGTAATCCCAAGGATAATACCCACCTTCGCGCAGGGCCTCGTAAACAACCCAACGACGGGCTTGGCTTGCGCGGACATCTGCATCAAACTTATCCAAGTCCCATCGGGCTTCAGATTTTGCACGCAGCTGCGTTAAAGTTCCTTGATGTTCTGCAACCTCTGCAAGGTTGGTCAATTCATGCGGATCTTTATCCAGATCAAACAACTGATCAGCGTCTAACTTGCAGCGGTTGTACTTCCACTTTCCATACCGCAGTGAAACCATCGGTGAATACGACGCCTCCGCTGCATATTCGATCGCAACGGGTTCGGTGCGTTCGACGCCCTGCCCCATTGGTTTGACGCTTTGGCCTGTGGTCCATGGTTCAACTTCTGACATATCAACGCCAGCAAGATCGCACAGAGTTGGACAGACGTCGATGTTGGACACCGGTGTTGTGATCAAACCCGGCTCCATATCCGGCGCACAGATCATCATCGGAACCCGCGCCGATCCCTCGAAGAAGGACATCTTAAACCACAACCCGCGTTCGCCCAGCATGTCGCCATGATCGGAAACAAACATAATAATCGTCTCTTGGCGTGTTGCTTCGACCGCTTCCATCACCTCACCGATTTTATCATCAAGATAGCTGATGTTGGCAAAATAGGCACGACGAGACCGTTTGATATCGTCCTCTGAGATATCAAAACTACGCCAGTCGTTCGCATCAAAAATGCGTTTAGAGTGGGTGTCGTGATCTTCATAATCCATCGCTGGAACGGTCGGCAAAAGATATTCACAATCCTCATACAAATCCCAATATTTTTTACGGGCAACGTATGGATCATGGGGATGGGTAAAGCTTACAGTCATGCACCACGGACGTTCATCTTTGCTGCGTGCATAGTCGTAAACCTTGCGGGTTGCGTGATATGCAACTTCGTCATCGTATTCCATTTGGTTGGAAATTTCAGCAACGCCAGAGCCAGTGACAGACCCCATGTTGTGATACCACCAATCAATCCGCTCACCCGGTTTGCGATAATCAGGGGTCCATCCAAAATCAGCAGGATAGATGTCTGTGGTCAATCGTTCCTCAAACCCGTGCATCTGGTCAGGGCCCACGAAGTGCATCTTGCCAGACAGGCAGGTTTGATAGCCTGCACGGCGCAGGTGGTGTGCATAGGTAGGGATGGACGATATGAATTCAGCCGCATTATCATAAACGCCAGTGTCAGATGGCAATTGCCCAGACATGAATGCAGCACGCCCCGGAGCACACAATGGTGACGCAGTGTATGCGTTTTTAAAACGGGTCGACCGCGCTGCCAGCTTTTTCAGATTTGGCGCATGCAGCCATTCAGCGGGCCCATCAGGGAACAGCGTGCCGTTCAATTGATCGACCATAAAAATCAGTATATTCGGCTTGCTCACTGGTCGCTCTCGATCAAAGTTTGAAGGGTTTGCAGCGCGGCATCACATGCATCTTTGGGGTCGCAGGCACTGGACAAAGCAGCCCGCAGATAGAGCCCGTCAATTAATGCAGCCAAGGTGTGCGCATACCGTTCTGGATGTTTGGAAATTGGGCGCAAAGCATGGGTGAGGTTCGAGTGCAGGCGGTGCTGATACAGCTTTAACAACCGTTTGGTTTCTACGCTGCTTTGCGACTGTACGTACAACGTCATCCACGCGCTGATCGTTGCAGGCGCGAAACAAGACGGTGCGAAACTGGATTGAATAATCGCACTGGCACGCGCGAAAGGCGTGGTTGCTTGACCTAAGGCTTGTAAAACCTCGGTTCCAAACTCGCGCAAGATGTGGCGCATCGCAGCCAAGAAAATCTGGTCCTTGCCGCCAAAATAGTGGTGCGCAAGCGCGGTCGACATCCCTGCCCGTTTAGCAATTTGCCCAACGGTCACTTCCAAGTTTCCAGCAGCGCCAATTTCAGCGATCGTCGCCTGCACCAATGCAGAGCGTCGGATCGGTTCCATTCCAACTTTAGGCATGAACAATCCCCTAATATATCAGGTGTGATCGTAATCAGCGTTTGATTGACTCGTCAATCAATAAAAAACTTACACCTTTGTCTCATGTACAACAGGGGTCACGGGTCTTCGCTTCATCACTGCCTCGCGCCATGTGATGAAAGTGACAGATGCCAGAATTACAACGCCACCAAACACCACCCAAATATCCACAGGTTCACCGAAAACGATTGCCCCCAGCAACACCGCCCAAACCAATTGCAGGAATGTAATGGGCTGCGTAACGGTCACTGGCGCCGCGGCAAACGCCAAGGTCATCGTGTAATGGCCCGCTGTGGCAAAGCTAGCGACACAGAACAATAGCATTAGGTCGTTGAGGGAGGGTGTTACCCAAACAGCAATCGCAAATGGGGCCAGCCCGATAGGCACAAAAATGGACAACATAGCAACGACCACGGTCGGCTTGACCTCGCCTGCCATTATCTTCGCCGTGAGATAAGACCCCGCAAATACAATCGCAGTCACCAGCATCGCCAAATGTCCGGATGACACTTCTCGAAACCCCGGGCGCAAAATGATTGCAGCACCAAACAATGCAATCAGGATCGCAACAATCCGACGCATCGCTAGTTTTTCACCCAAAAAGATTGCGGCACCAATCGTCACATATACAGGTGAAAGGTAATTCATCGCGGTCACTTCAGCGATCGGAATGCGGGTCATAGCGTAAAACCACAAAATTACTGCGCCTGCGTGAAACATGCCGCGCATCCCAAAAAATTTCCACTGGCGTGGGGTCAAATGGGCCTCGCGCAAGTCCTTCAACATCGGCAACAGGAACACCAAACCCAACAAATACCGCAAAAATGCAGCCTCAGCTGGTGGCACGCGGCTGCCCATATGTTTCACCAGTGCCGTAACAGCTACAAAACATAAGCCCGTCACAAACATCCAAAAGATGCCTGCGCGGTGGCGTGAGGGATTTAATTTCATCATGGTACCATCAACGCTCAAAGTGGAGACAACCGCAAGGTATCAAAAGAAAACCAGTTTAATTGCAATGGCCCACATCGTCAGCGCGATCAAAGCATCCAAAATCTGCCATGCCCGTCGGTTGGCAAAGATCGGGCGTAACAATCGTGCCCCATACCCAAGGGCAAAGAAGAACGTAATACTCGCTGTAACTGCACCAAAGCCAAAGCTGACACGGTCCTCATATTGCGCAGAGATTGAACCGATCAACACAACCGTATCCAAGTAAACATGCGGGTTCAGCAGAGACAGCGCGACCAATGTAGCCAGTGTGCTTTTCAGCGATTGTTCCGCCCCATCGGCGGCTTCAAGAGAGCTGCCACCTTTCCATGCAGAGACCGCATTCCTCCAACCATACCATAGTAAAAACGCGGCCCCGCCATAGCGCATCGCTGTTTCAAACCAGGGCAATGATTGTGCAAGCGCCCCAAAACCGATGATCCCTGCCAAGATCAGCACGGCATCAAGAACACCGCACACCAAGCACACCCAAAAAATATGCGCCCCACGCAACCCTTGGCGCAAAATAAACGCATTTTGGGCACCGATCGCGAAGATCAATGTGATGCTAAGAGCAAAGCCTTGGAGAAAAGTGAGATACATGCAGGAGTTCCGAATACTTATTGCAGCAGTGCTATCGTCCAATTAGCCAAACCACAATCAAACGAAAAACGCCGCCCCTGAAAGGAACGGCGCTGTAACAATCAGTTGCGGGACAAAGCGCTTAAAGCTGCTCCATAACCTCGTCGCTGGCTTCAAAGTTCGATGTCACGCGTTGCACGTCATCATCATCTTCAAGCGCATCGATAAGGCGCATCAGTTTCTCCATGCCCTCTAGGTCCATCTCTGTAGAGATGGTCGGCTTCCAAACCAATTTGGTTGAAGAAGACTCACCCAGTTCAGCCTCAAGCGCATTTGAGACTTCGCTCAGGTCTGTGTCGGCACACCAAACAGTGTGGCCCTCTTCTGATGATTCAACATCCTCAGCGCCCGCTTCAATAGCGGCCATCATAACAGTGTCCGCATCGCCTACAGTCGCCGGATATTCGACCGCTCCTTTACGGTCGAACATGAAACCAACACTGCCCGTTTCACCCAAGTTGCCACCACACTTCGAGAATGTAGAGCGCACTGTGGATGCCGTACGGTTGCGGTTATCTGTCATCGCTTCAACGATCACAGCAACGCCATTTGGGCCATAGCCCTCATAACGGATTTCTTCGTAATCTTCGCCCTCACCCGCTTGGGATTTTTTGATGGCCCGATCAATCACATCTTTCGGCACAGAGCTGGATTTAGCTTCTTTAACAGCCATGCGAAGACGTGGGTTTTTGTCTGGATCAGGGTCGCCCATTTTGGCAGCCACAGTGATCTCTTTTGCCATTTTCGAAAATAGCTTAGCGCGCAATTTATCCTGACGACCTTTACGGTGTTGAATATTAGCCCATTTTGAGTGGCCTGCCATAGGAGCCTCCAGCGTTGATACGGTAATTATGTTTGGACGTTTCTATAGGGCACGTCACGGTCCAAGAGCAAGCCCACTGCGCAGATCAAGTGAAACCAGCGTCACAATAGAGGCGCGAATTCCCCCTAAATGGCTCTGGCCCCTGACAGATGCAGCGCATAGGGTTAGATCATGAGCACAGATCAAATCATTTTATTCTCTCTCTTCGGCGCGGTCTTTGGCCTGCTGCTGTGGGGCCGTTTTCGTTATGACATCGTTGCCTTTTCGGCCTTGATGGTCGGGGTTGTTCTTGGGGTTGTACCGCAAAAAGACGCCTTCTCTGGCTTTGGGCATCCTGCAACCTTGGTGGTCGCACTTGTCCTAGTGGTTTCCGCAGGACTGGTTCGTTCTGGCGCTGTGTTCTTGATCACACGCACCCTTGTTGATGCCAGCCGATCACTTGGCGCTCACATAACCTTAATGGGCGCGATTGGTGGTATCCTATCCGCCTTCATGAACAACGTTGCCGCTTTGGCTCTTTTGATGCCCGTTGATGTGCAGACTGCACGCAAGGCTGGTCGCAGTCCCGGCCTGTCCCTTATGCCTCTGAGCTTTGCCACGATCCTTGGTGGCATGGTGACACTGATTGGTACCCCACCCAATATCATCATCGCTGCCATCCGCGAAGAAAGCCTTGGTGCGCCATTTAAGATGTTTGATTTTGCCCCCGTTGGCGGCATCGCAGCCATTACAGGCATGGCGTTCGTCGCTTTGGTCGGTTGGCGCTTAATCCCCGCACGCGACGAGAACGGATCGACTTCCGATGATCTGGCAGAATACATTGCCGAACTGACCGTCCCAGAAAGCAGCAAACATATTGGCAAACGCTTGTCTGAGCTCGAGGCAGAGGCCGAAAAAACAGACGTCGCGATCTTAGGTCTTATCCGCGACGGCAAGCGCCGCTATGGCCAAGCCCGTAATACGGCGTTGAAAGCAGGCGATGCGCTGGTTCTAGAAGCGACACCAGACGCACTGGACGAATTTCGCACATCGCTTGATTTGGCCCTGTCAGACGTCGACCGCACAGAACGCCTAAACGCTGCCGGTGAGGGCGTTGAAATCATCGAGGTCGTGGTTAAAGAAACCAGCCGTTTGGTTGACCGCACCGCCCAAGCAGTTGGCCTAGCATGGCGTCAAAGCGCTGTGTTGATGGGGATTTCACGCGGCGGTACGCAAATCAAAAACCAAGTGCGCAAAACCCCAATACAAACGGGCGACATTCTGTTGCTTCTTGTCCCGCGTAATCGCGGCCATGACGTGATCGACTGGTTGGGGTGCCTGCCCCTTGCCGATCGCGGACTGGCCGTCACGGAAAACAGCAAAGTCTGGCTCGCAATTGGCATGTTCGCAGGCGCAGTAATCGCCGCCAGCCTGGGCCTAATTTATCTACCTGTTGCGTTAGGTCTCGTTGTCATCGCCTATGTTCTGACGCGTATCGTACCGCTGTCTGAACTGTACACGCATATTGAATGGCCTGTGGTTGTCCTACTTGGGTCCATGATCCCGTTGGGCGCCGCGCTTGAAACATCTGGTGGGACTGAGTTGATCTCTGGTGCATTGTTGGGTTGGACAGCAGGTATGCCTGCATGGGCCGTTTTGACTGTCCTGATGATCGTTACGATGACGCTGTCTGATGTATTGAACAACACGGCAACCACGATCGTTGCAGCGCCCGTAGGAATCCAGATGGCCCAGTCTCTTGGCATGTCACCCGATCCGTTCCTAATGGCGGTTGCAGTTGCGGCATCTTCTGCATTCCTCACACCAATCGGACACAAGAATAACACGCTTATTTTTGGCCCCGGCGGATACTCCTTCGGTGACTATTGGCGCATGGGTCTCCCACTTGAGATCATAATCGTCGCAGTCTCGATCCCCGCTATTCTTGTATTCTGGCCGTTATAGCACGCAAGAATAGAAAATCTACTTGAAAGATCGCGCTGATAGCTCAATAAATAGGCTATTTGAGTTGGAGATTTTACGTGGATATATTTGTAAACGGGGCTTTGCCACTGTCTTTGGTCGTTATAATGCTGTCACTGGGTATTGGTCTAACGCTGGATGATTTCAAACGCGTCATGATACGACCAGGGGCCTTCGCCATAGGAGCCGGTGCGCAGATCGTATTTGTTCCACTAATGGCATATCTTATGATTTTAGTGTTTGGAATTACCGGCGAATTAGCCGTTGGGATCATGCTGTTGTCCCTTTGCCCTGGCGGCGTGACGACCAATATCGCAACCAAGATTGCCAAAGGCGATGTTGCACTTTCAGTGTCATTGACAGCCGTAGTTAGCCTTCTCAATATCGTAACGGTGCCCTTCGTGGCCTCATGGTCCGTCATTCATTTTATGGGGGCCAAAGCACCTGAAGTTACAATCACAGGCCTAGCGCTGGCGGTCTTTGTGGTCACGACAATACCTGTACTTCTTGGAATCACAGTGAGGTATCTGCGTCCCGCATTTTCAATTCGCATTGAACCAACATTTTCGCTAATCGGCGCAGGCTTGTTTGCGATCATCGTTGTTGCAGCCCTTTTCAGTGGCTGGGACACGTTCACGGCCAACATTTCAAAATTGGGCCCCATTCTAGTCACTCTCTGCTTGTCACTGCTGATCATGGGGCTTCTTGTGGCAAAGGCCTCAGGGTTGGCGCGGAAAGAGGTCAAGACGGTTTCTATCGAAGCAGGATTGCAAAACGCCACTGTCGGCATCGCACTCGCCTCTTTTGTCTCAACACAATCAGGTGGGTTTTCGGACATGGGGCTGCCATCTGCAGTCTATGGCATCGTGATGTATATCGTCGTCGCACCCTTTGTTTTTTTGGTACCGAAAAACTTAAGGGGCCCGAAGGCCCCAAAACATATTCCAATACTGCAGCTACAAAAGATTGAACTACTTCTTCGCTTTTGCAGCCAATTCAGCAGCCTTCACAACGGCCTTTTCTTCCTTCGTCATCTTGTTGCCCCAGCTGTTGTTGCTGATGCCCAGATCACTTGGCATTGGTTTGGTTTTGCCGCGACTGACTTTGCCACCTTTCTCAAGGAATTGCTTGATCAGGTCTTCGTCTGTCGTTTCTTTGATAACTTGTTTCATGTGTAAAACCTCGGGTGAAAAATGGGATCAAAGTGATTTCGCAATCTTAGGTCACTATAGGGCAAAGTCACAAGGGCCAAAGAATTGGGATAACCGCTGATGCTAGAACTCCGATGCTTAGGTTCAAAGGGATACCAACGCGCATAAAGTCCGTGAATTTATAGCCACCCGGACCGTAAACCAACATATTGGTTTGATACCCGATTGGCGTGGCAAAACTGGCAGATGCCGCAACCATAACCGCCACAACAAGCGGACGCGGGTCAATCCCAAGGGCTGTGGCAAACCCAATAGCGATGGGCGTCACCACGACGGCCACTGCATTGTTGCTAACCAATTCAGTCAACACTGAGGTCAGTAAATAGATAGCCCAGATAATGAGGAAGGGCGGCAAATTGCCCAGTGCCGGCGCAATTGCATTCACGATAAGTGCAACGGCACCCGATGCCTCAAGTGCCGCACCAATGGCAAGCATCGAAAAAATCAGCGCCAGAAGACGGCCATCCACAAAGGAAAACGCTTCTTCCGCATCTATGCAGCGTGTGATTAAAACAAACGAAACCGCTAGGATCGATAGCAAGAAGATTGGGGCGACGCCCAGTGCTGCCAAGGTCACCAACCCAATAAGCGCCGCAATAACGAGCGGCGCATGGCTTCGACGAAACGCACGCGCAGACGGTTTGGACACGTCAACCATTTCCATCTCAATCGACAGGCGTTGAATATCCGCAGGCGCACCTTCTAGCAAAAGGGTGTCACCTACTTTGACAATTAAATCATCCAACTGACGCCCAATATTCTGGTTACGGCGATGAACAGCCAATGGATAAACCGCGAACCGACGGCGTAGGCGCAGTGAACCCAATGAACGGCCAATCATCTTACAACCGGGCGTAATCAATGCCTCAACGGTTGTGGTCTCCACCGCAGAAACTTGGTCAACACGCTTTAGTTCTTTGTTTCGCTGCAGTGACAACAGTTCAGTAATTTGGGTTCGCAAAACAACGCGGTCACCCACGGCTAGCTCAACACCCTGAAGATTGCGGCGCAAAGACCTATCGCCACGAATTACATCGATCAAGCGCACACCTTCACGTTTGAACAATTGAACGCCAGTGACTTCGCGACCGATCAAGTTGGATTCGGGGGGAATGACCGCTTCGGTAAAGAACTTCATGCTGGACCTATCGGACAACAAGTCCGTCATGCTTTCGCGATCCGGCAATAACATCGGTGCGACAAAGCGTAGATAGATCATGCCCCAAATCACAAGGATGATACCTAGCGGCGTAACCTCGAAAATCGTAAACCCAGCCAACCCTTGGGCACGGGCGACACCATCAACCAACAAGTTGGTCGATGTCCCGATCAAAGTCAGTGTCCCACCCAAAATCGCAGCGTAGCTCAGCGGAATTAGCATCTTAGACGAGGCAATGCCCATCGTCTTGGCAAGCTGAATAAACACAGGGATCATCACAACCACAACCGGCGTGTTCGACACAATCGCTGATGACAGCACGACAAAGGTCATCAGCAACACAATAGCCAATGCGGGATTGGTTTGCGCTACACGGTCCGCCTGCCCTGTAAATGCCTCTAGCGCACCTGTGCGCACCAACGCCCCCATAATGATGAACATCGCGGCAATGGTCCAAGGCGCTGGGTTTGAAAGCACCTGAAGGGCATCTTCATATGGCAACAACCCTAACCCTAGCATCAAAGCCGCGCCTGTGATTGCGACAACTTCCGTGGGGAAGGTTTCGCGTAAAAACAGGATGAACATGATCGCAACGACAGTGAGGGTTAGAATTGCGCTACCGGTTTGCGAGAACTCAAAGAATGCCATGGAGCTACCTATTTTAGTTGCGACCAGTTTGATCCATCGAGGCACCCGGCGCAACCGGTTCACTTGGCTTGCGCGGCTGTACCAAATACATCCCCGCCAACATCGCCAAAAGCGCCAGCCAAACTTGCGGCACATAAGTTTCGCTCAAAATGACCTTGGCCCAAAACACGCCAAAGACCGTCACAAGATAACTGACCTGAACCGCAAATACGGGCCCCGTGCGCCTCACCAGCCATACGTAACCGGCGTAAACCATCACATGAATCAAAGAGCCTAAGATATGCGCATAATCCGGAATACCGTAGGGCGGCATCGGGTTGATCCACTGCCCCGTGGCCAACGCCAGAGGCAGCGAAATAATCGCTCCAACCAATGATGCACCCAGTAGAACTTGGATTGAATCCATCCCTGCAGTGCCCCATTTAGCGACGTAATTGCCCTCACATGCGTAGCACGCGCCACCTATCAGCGCGATCATTACCCAAAAAGCAGATCCCATTTGAGGGATGCTGGCAGAGGGTAGAACAATCATCAAGACGCCGGCCAAACCAAGGAATAGCCCGCCCAAACGGCGCGCCTCAAACCGATCATTGCCAAGGGCAAGTGCAACAGGAAAGGCAAAGATAGGGACCATAGAAAGTAGGATGGATAAGATACCTGAGGGCAGATGCACCGCAGCTTGGTAAGTCGCGGAGTTGGGGATCACGGTGCCAATTAGTGCTATAATCAAATAGACCCGCAACTGCGCAGGACCCAAGGGCAGACCTTTACCACGGACCAAACTAACAACCGCCAACAGGGCCGCCCCTATAGCCGCCTGCCAAAATATCAGGCCAAAAGGTTGATAGCCTTCGCTCACAGCCAACTTGGACATCGGTTGGGTAAAGCTCCAACCCATCCCTAAGATGATCAAGACAAGGCTATACCCAAAAAGTTGACGTTGGTTCATCTAGCCCTTTGGGCCCGCTTGAGACAGCGCACCACCTTGGCGTACCATTTCAATACGTGTCGCCTTACCGGTCTTATCGTCCGTCTCGATATAGACACCTGATAGGGTCGCGTCGCCAGCTGCAGGTGTAAACCGTTCTTTGGGCATACCAGTTATAAAGCGACGCAGCGGTTCGGATTTTTCCATGCCGATGACCGAGTTATAGTCCCCGCACATACCCGCGTCCGTCAGATACCCCATACCTTTTTGCATGATCATCGCATCGCTGGTTGGCACGTGCGTGTGTGTCCCGACCATCAAGCTGGCGCGTCCATCACACCAATGCCCCATCGCCATCTTTTCAGATGTCGCTTCGCAATGAAAATCAACAATGATTGCATCGGCCTGACCACCAAGTGGGTGAGTCTTAAACACAGGTTCAATCGCAGAAAATGGATCGTCAAATGGGCGTTTCATGAACACCTGACCAAGCGCTTGTGCGACTAGCACTTTACGGCCGTTATTGGCGGTAAACAAACGTGCCCCTTTGCCGGGTGACGCTCGGGAAAAATTCAGCGGACGGATTACGCGTGGTTCATGTTCGATAAACTGAAGCATATCTTTTTGGTCAAAGGCGTGATCGCCCAGCGTGATGCAATCTGCACCGGCTTCCAAAATCAACTTGGCATGTGCGCCTGACAGCCCCATGCCACCCGTCGCATTTTCGCCGTTCACAACGACAAAATCTAGTTTCCATTCTTCACGCAAGCGAGGCAATTTTTCAGAAATGGCGCGGCGCCCGGCGCGGCCCATCACATCCCCAAGGAACAATATTTTCATGGAGTATGGGTTAGGCGGGCAAAGCCGCTGGGGCAAGAGGGATTCACACTGCCGACCTGAATTGATCTATTTATTAACTCGCCAGAATTGTATCGCTATCAAATCACAACCGTTTTGGTGTGATTATCCCCCTTTCGGTCACGATCATATCAAGGGGCTGATCTGTAGGTTCCAAAGGCAAACCTGCGGCTTCCTGCCCAGAGAATGCAAATCCAATGGCCAAAGTCGCTCGTTTCGCCTGCAAATTTTCAAGCGTGCGATCATAGAACCCACCACCATAACCTAAACGCCCACCATCACGGTCAAATGCAACAAGCGGCACAATCACGATCTCTGGTTCAAAAAAATCACCCAGCACTGGTATGCGCGCACCAAATGGTCCGTCTTTCATTTCAGCATCCGGTTCCCACCGTGAAAACAGCAATGGATGGTCCGCCTCAACAATGACCGGAACCCCAACATGGCCATAAGCCGCCGCTTCTGCCATCGCAGGCAATGGATCAATTTCAGTGCGTATCGGCATGTAACCAGACATCGGGACCCCGCGATATCCAGCCAACAAGGCAGACAAATGCCCAGCCGCTCCGCCAGATTGTTCATCAAACGCGGCTTTGCGACGTGCAAATCCTGCGTTGCGCGCTGCGGCTTTGATCTGAGCAAGGTCGTTCATAGCAATATCATCGCAGCAAGACCAAGGAATGCAAAGAAGCCAACGATGTCGGTCACCGTTGTCACAAACGCACCCGACGCAAGCGCGGGGTCAACGCCCCAGCGTTCTAGCAGCACAGGAATTACCGTCCCCGCAAAACCGGCAACAACCATATTCACAACCATAGCCGCAGCAATCACAGCCCCCAGCATCGGGGAGCCAAACCAGATAATTCCAACCACAGCCATCACGATGGCAAAGATCAAACCATTCACCAGTCCAACCAACACTTCACGACGCAAAACGCGCCACACGTTCGCACTGGTCAAATCCTTAGTTGCAATCGCACGCACTGCAACAGTCAAAGACTGAGTTCCGGCATTGCCGCCCATGGATGCCACAATAGGCATCAACACCGCCAAGGCCACGATTTGTGTGATCGCCATTTCAAATTGCGCAATCACCATCGAGGCGGCAATCGAAGTGATCAAGTTAACAGCCAACCATGGCATACGCTGTCTAGTTGTCTCAATGACGCGGTCAGACAGCGATCCCTCACCAACACCGGCAAGACGCATAATGTCTTCTTCGTGCTCGTCATCCAGAACAGCCATCGCATCATCAATGGTAATTTGACCGATCAATCGGCCCTCGCCGTCAACAACGGGAGCAGAAATTAGGTGGTATTGGTTAAAGGCATAGGCGACGTCACCTTCATCCTGATCCACAGGAATGATTTGGAACACGTCTTCAACGATAGAGACAAGCAAAACCTCACGCTTTGAACGCATGATCTTGCCCAGGGTGACATTACCAATCGGATGCAGGCGCGGATCAACCAACACAAGATGATAGAACTGATCAGGCAAGGCATCTGGATCGGAGCCGCGCAAATAATCAATCGCTTCGCCTACAGTCCAATGCTCTGGGGCCATAACGACCTCGCGCTGCATCAATCGACCAGCTGAGAATTCGGGGTAACTTAGGGCTTGCTCAACCGCCGCACGGTCAACGTCTTCAAGAACCTCAAGGATCGCCTCTTGCTGTGTTTCACGCAGGTCTTCGACCAGATCCACAACATCGTCACTGTCCAAGTCGCGCACGGCTTCAGCCAACACTTGAGGTGTAAGGACCCCAATAACCTCTTCGCGGATGCTCTCATCCAGCTCTGACAGGATATCACCGTCAAACTCACGATCGTATAAACGGATTAGACGCGAGCGATCAAACGCATTGATTTGCTCCAAAAGGTCAGCAATATCAGCAGCGTGTAGAGGGTCCATCAGCTTGCTAAGCTTAGCCTTATCCTCAATATCCACAGCATACAGGATTGCACTGACGTTTTTACGATTCAGCCGATACGCATCATCTTCACGTACGTTTTCTGGCCCTTCGGCAGATATTTGGGTGTTTTCATTCATGTTGCTCGAACCATATGCGGGGGGCGAGATCGTGACAATGGGATGCGCCTGCGAAATGTCATTTACCGTATGCTCCAGCCAGATTATGTAGGGTCCATGACAAATCAAAAATTACTTTGCGGTCAGGTTTTGACCTATTCGGGCGACCCCTTTGTAGGGGCATGGCAAGACGCTGTTCACGTTAACAGCTCCGGTGGTGTCTTGATCCGTGGCGGCAAGATTGAAGCCATAGGCAATGCGGCCACGTTGCAGGCCGCACATCCAGACGCGCAAGTGACGCAATACGGTGAAAAGCTTATTCTGCCCGGGTTTGTCGACGCGCATGTCCATTACCCACAGACCGGGATCATCGCGAGTTGGGGGAAACGTCTGATTGATTGGCTCAACACCTATACGTTCCCAGAGGAAATGCGGTTTGGGGATCCTGCGTACGCGACCGAAATCGCAGGACGCTATCTGGACCTGACGCTGTCCAACGGGACAACCACCGTTTGCTCATATGCTACCATCCACCCTGAAAGCGTGGACGCGATATTTGAAGCAGCGCTTGCGCGTGGCCAACGCGTGGTGGCTGGTAAAACCTGCATGGATCGAAATGCGCCCGATGGGCTGCGCGATACGGCCCAGTCGGCGTATGATGATAGCCTCGCATTGATTGAGAAGTGGCATGGCGTTGAGCGTGCCCATTACGCGATTACCCCGCGCTTTTCCCCTACCTCAACCGTTGAACAGCTGGAGGCCTTGGGCGCACTATGGGCGAAGCAGCCCGATGTATTGATGCAAACGCACCTAAGCGAACAAGTTGATGAAATCGAATGGGTTAAAGGCATGTATCCTGACGCCCGTGATTATTTAGATACCTATGAGGCATATGGCCTTCTTGGGGAACGCGGCATCTACGGTCACTCAATTCACATGGAACCGCGTGAAATGGATCGTTTGTCTGAGGTGGGCGGCGCGGTGGTGCATTGCCCGACTTCAAACACCTTCATAGGTTCAGGTCTGTTTGACATGGCCGCGATGAAAGCCCGCTCAATCCCTGTTGGCCTAGCAACCGACACAGGTGGCGGGTCCTCATTTTCAATGCTGCGCACAATGGCAGCGGCCTATGAAATAGCCCAACTTCGCGGTGTCGCCCTACATGCCAGTCAGTTGCTTTGGCTGGCGACTGCTGGATCAGCCCGAAGCCTTCATTTGCAAGACCACATCGGTTCGTTGAAAGTTGGCAATGACGCAGACATTTGTATTCTTGATCTGGCGTCCACTCCTGCCATTGCACAACGCAGCACGCGGGCGACCGATGTGTGGGAGGCTCTATTCCCAACACTAATGATGGGAGATGATCGCGCAATTGCAGATGTTTGGGTCCAAGGGCAGCGACGCAGCTAATTAGCAAGGTGCAGCAAGAACCATAACCCAATAGTTGTCAGGTCCTCGGGCCAATCCAAATTCGCCTGCCTTTTTATGGGTCATGTTCTTGTAGTGCCCTTTGGATGCTTTCCAGCCCGCCATCACCTCTACGAGGCTTTGTTGACCACGCGCGATATTTTCTGCCACAAAGCACCACTTGTACCCTTGCGCCGTTGTTCGATCCCCGATGGATGATCCGTTTGCGCCGGTGTGGCTAAAATAGCCTTGGCTTGCCATGTCATTGGCATGTGCAGCTGCAACTGCCTCAAGCTGTGGGGAATAGCGAATTACCTTGCGACGTTTCTCTTTGCGGATTTCGTTGATGATCAGCGTTGCTGCAGGATCAGAAAAAGCGGGGCTTCCAATGGAAAACGAAAGCAAAATCACTACAAACAGATACTTCATAGCTGATCCTTCAAAGCATGTGCCAACTTGTTTTGACGCCTTATCACAGTATTCAAATCAATCGTTGTGACCTGACCATCCCGAATAATTTGGCGCCCCTCGACAACCAGGTGTCGCACTTTGGTTGGTCCGGCCAACAACAATGCCGCAGGGTCCCACGATCCGGCACTTTCAATACCAGTCGTGTCCCAAATTGCCACGTCACCACGACACCCAACAGCCAAGCGCCCGCATTCAGGACGCCCCAAAACATCTGCCCCACCGCGTGTTGCAATCTCAAGTGCGGTACGTGCGCTCATCGCATCCGCCCCAAGCGCGACACGCTGCAACAACATCGCTTGACGCGCCTCAGCAATAAGATTGCCAACATCATTGCTGGCTGATCCATCAACACCAAGACCCACAGGAACACCCGCATCGTACATTCTGCGTACCGGCGCGATGCCACTGCCCAAACGGCAATTGGAACACGGGCAATGCGCAACACCAGTTTTCGTCCGCGCAAACATTGCGATCTCTTCAGCGTCCAATTTTACGCAATGCGCATGCCATACGTCGGGGCCCGTCCAACCCAAGTCTTCGGCATATTGCCCAGGGCGTTTGCCAAATTTCTCAAGGCTATAGGCGATGTCCTCATCGTTTTCAGCCAGATGGGTGTGCATCATGACGCCCTTGTCACGTGCTAAGATCGCAGCATCGCGCATCAGTTCTGTACTGACAGAAAACGGCGAACAAGGGGCCACACCAACGCGACACATCGAAGCCGCGGAGGCGTCGTGGAACCCATCGATAACGCGAATGCAATCCTCTAGAATTGCGCCTTCCTGTTCAACCAAGCTGTCAGGTGGCAGCCCACCATCGCTTTCACCGATGCTCATTGCACCGCGTGTGGGTTGAAAACGAATACCCAATTCTGCAGCGGCGTGGATCGTGTCCTCAAGCCGTGAACCGTTGGGATATAGATATAAATGGTCAGAACTTAACGTGCATCCTGACAGCGCCAACTCCGCCAGCCCCACTTGGGCCGACGTGAACATATGATCGGGGGTAAAGTGTGACCAAATTGGATAAAGCGTTTGCAGCCAACCAAATAACAACGCATCTTGGCCACCCGGGACCGCGCGTGTCAGCGTCTGGTACAAGTGATGGTGCGTGTTCACCAAGCCAGGCGTAACTACGCATCCCGCTGCGTTAATAACTTCGCCAGTAGTCCGCAGCCCATGACCAACCTCAACGATTTGACCGGCGCGGATCAAAACGTCTGCACCACTTAACTCTCGGCGCGCGTCGTCCATGGTTAGGATCGTATCCGCATTTTGGATTAGAACTTCGGTCATGGGAATTCTCTCAAAATTGCCAACGCTTCCGCATGGATTTCAGGGTTTGCTGCAGCAAGGGCTCGACCACCATTATGGGCTGGGCCGCCTTGCCAATCGGTGACAATGCCACCTGCCCCGTGGATCAGTCCAATTGGGCCTTGAATGTCGTATGAGTTCAACGAGGCCTCAATCACCAAGTCAACATGACCTGCCGCCAACAACGCATAAGCATAACAATCCATGCCATAACGAGTCAGCTGGGCCTTCTCGGCCACGGCTTCAAAACCTGCCCGTTCTGTCGGGGAACCTACTTCGGGGAACGTTGTAAAAACAGTCGTTTCAGATAGCGGGCGCGGCGCGCGTGTTTGGATAGCGCCTTCACCATGCGGGCCAGCAAAGTTAGCACCTTGCGGCGTGCCAATAAAGCGTTCGCCGATATAGGGTTGATCAATCACGCCAATCTGCGGACCAGCATCATCCCCAACCGCGATCAAGACGCCCCATGTCGGCGTGCCAGACACAAAACCACGTGTTCCATCAATTGGATCTAAAACCCAGATCAGGCCACTGGTGCCGTGTTTTGCGCCATACTCTTCACCAAGGATAGCATCATCAGGCCGCATTTGGCCCAATAGATCACACATCGCTTGTTCTGCGGCTTTGTCTGCGACAGTGACAGGATCGAATCCAGTCGTCAGTTTGTTTTCGGCCGATAGCCCTGCAGAGCGAAAGTGAGGAAGGATGACGGTGCGTGCAACATCAGCCAAAGCATTGGCGACTGATACAAGTTCGTCGTGAATTTCAGGTCTATATGTCATGAAAAAGGGGTGCCATTTTGCCCCCCAAATTGCAATCGTTCTCAGCAGGCTTATTAGACAAGCCTGCGGTAAATCAGTTTTTCAATTGCCCGTATTAAGCTGCGCCGCCCAAAACACGGGCAAGATCGATTACGCGACGCCGTAGGTCTTTAGGGATCGCATAGTACGAACGCACAAGATCCATGACTTCTTTGTTGTTCAAGAAATCTGCAGGGGCTTGCTCGGAATTAGTGACTGCTTCAGGTGGCGCTATATGTTCAATCCCATCAAAGAAATGTGTCATTGGCACGCCCAATGCTCCAGCGATGTCCCAAAGTCTAGATGCACTCACGCGATTTGCGCCCGTCTCATACTTTTGAATTTGCTGGAATTTAATACCTACGGTTTCTGCGAGTTGTTGCTGGGTCATACCAACAAGCCAACGTCTTTGACGCATCATTCGACCTACATGGATATCAACATTGTGCGGCATCATAATTTCCAAAACTCGGCCCCGAAGGGTAACTCTTTTAATTCCTTCAAACAGCGACGACGAAAGCACCCTCTTCGTACAGAGGAACACCTTCTCGTTGCGGTCGAACTATTGATGTCGGACGTTAGGTCATAAAGCAACGGCCTCGCAGCGGGGAAAAAATGCATTTTGGTCCCAGATCGCGCATGCATCAAACCTAGGTTAGATGCCAAGCTTGGCTAAACACGTGAAAAAATAGCTTGTTGGTTGCCGTTATGCCATATGCTGATTTCGGCCTAGGCAGCGCTTAGCTTCACCTTTTCGTTGCCACGAAAGGCACGACGCAACATATCAGCCAAAGCATCGTGAACCACCCCCTTAGAACCACCTGCTCCATATAGATTGACCTTCTGTGCAGGTAATTCTGGCAAACTGCTGTTATGATCGATGCGTTCCAGATGCGGCGGCTCTGTGCCCTCAAGCATCGTATGCACCGCTAAATCGGCACTCACAGTCGCCTCGATCGTGCGATCGCTTTCCGTCTCAACAACGACATCCCAGTCAATTCCGACACCATCCAATCCCTCAATAACCGTAGGACGAAACGCGCATTTAAATCCAAATGCCAGTTTCAGCGGGCGATGACGCCACGCAGACCCACTTGGGGCACCGATCCAGCACAGCGGCTTGGTGCAAAGAGTTTCGCCCCCAGTGCTCACTTGTGTTTCGGTGGTTAGAATCAGATCACAGCTGCCTTTGCTGAATTCTTCAAACAAAAGCCGTGTGTAGGACGTGCGCAGCTGCACCCGTACGCGCGGAAAGGCACTGTTGAACTGCTTTAGAACCTGCGGAATTACCGGATAAACGATGTCATGCGGCACACCCAAGGTGATTTGTCCCTCGTATGCCTGATCTGTCAGGCGTGTCATAACCTCGTCATTCAGGGCGACCATACGGCGCGCATAAACCAACAACTGCTCCCCTGAGGCTGTCAAAGCGATTGTGCGACCAGACCGATCCAACAACTCAAGTCCCAATAACTCTTCAAGCCGTTTCAACTGCATCGAGACCGCTGATTGCGTCAAATGCAGGAAGCCCGCTGCCCGCGTCACACCGCCAGCCTCAGCAACTGCAACAAACGACCGAAGTGTCGTAACATCCAAATTCCGCATACATCACCATCCTTGATACATCGCATCACAACCATTCACTTTCCTAATGTAAAACAATCACGCATACACATCAACAAGACTTATGCTTTCGACTCAAATCATCGAAATTCGTTAAGAAAGGAAATACCATGACCCATATTGAACAATGTAGCAGCTATGCCTCTTCCCCACGCTCGGCTACCTCTCTGCGTCACCTTTACAACGTTTGGCGCAGCCGCCGCGCCCTTGCCGCATTGGATGATGCGGCCTTAAAAGACGTCGGCCTAACACGCCACGACGCGACACGCGAAGCCGCCCGCCCCTTCTGGGACGTACCAAATACGTGGCGCATGTAGCACTGGGTTAAATAATCGCTCAAATTGAAGCATGTTTCAGGCAGAATTGACTTGAAACATGCGTCCTTCACCCCAATATTTGAAACATACAAAAGGCAGAGGTTCTTCTGCCCCCAACAGTTTCCTTTGGAGGTCAAAAATGGCTGACGTAAATACAATCCGCAGCGCAGCAGGTGCAAATGCCGCCAGCATCGACGCGGGTCTGCGCGCCCACATGAATAAAGTTTACGGTCAAATGTCTATCGGCATGTTGATCACTGCATTGGCAGCTTGGGCCATTGCTGGCTTGGCGGTCACGTCTGACCCGTCAGCTGCAGCAACCAACGCTGAAGGCGCTGTATATGCGCTGCGCGAGGGTTCTTACCTGACCGGTTTGGGCAGCCTGCTGTACACTTCACCATTGCGCTTCGTTGTCATGTTCGCACCACTGGCCTTTATCTTCTTTGGCTGGGGCGCATTGATGAGCCGCGGTTCGGCTGCTGCTGTTCAGTTGGGCTTCTTCATCTTTGCAGCCATCATGGGCGTCTCAATGAGCTCAATCTTCTTGGTTTACACACCGTATTCCATCACACAGACGTTCCTAGTCACAGCGATCGCCTTCGCAGGCCTTAGCCTTTATGGTTATACCACGAAGAAAGACCTGTCTGGCATGGGTACATTCCTGATGATGGGTGTGATCGGTCTACTTGTTGCAATGGTTATCAACATCTTCTTGCAGTCTTCTGTAATGATGATGGCGATCTCAGCAATCGGTGTTTTGATATTTGCAGGCCTAACAGCCTACTACACGCAAGACATTAAACGCACATACGTTGCACATGCACACCACGGTGACCAAGAATGGTTGGACAAAGCAGCTTCAGACGGCGCGTTGTCATTGTACATCTCGTTCTTGAACATGTTTCAGTTCTTGCTGATGTTTATGGGCCAACAAGAATAAACATCAACTCCATTTGATGTAATCAGGGCCGCCCAATTGGGTGGCCCTTTTTCGTTTAACGACAGGAGAAGACGATGCTGGAGCTAAGACCAAACTGCGAGTGCTGTGATTGCGACCTGCCACCAGAAGCTGCCAATGCCATGATCTGTACCTATGAATGCACGTTCTGCGCTGAGTGCGTGAACAACGTCCTCAGTAACGTCTGCCCGAACTGCGGAGGGGGCTTTGCTCCACGCCCCATACGCCCTTTAAAGGCACGTCGGAACGGAGTTAGTCGCCAACATCAGCCCGCAAGTTCAGTGCGCTGGGTTGCAAAGTTTAGTAAATCTGAGATGATAGACTTTGCAGTGCGCCATAAGCACGTTGATCCAGCGGATCGTTAGGGCGATCAAGTTTCGTCAGTTAGGCTTAGAAGCCAGAAACGGACGTGACGTGGGCTACGTAAGTGCACGACTTTCAAATCGCCACGCACATTCATTAAAAGCTGCGCAATCTTGGCATGTGAGGGATGGCGACTCGTCCATATATACCTATAGAAGGCCAAAGTTTGAGGATGTATACGTTCGACACATCCTTTCGGCAGGTCGGCGCGGCCTTCCGCCTTACCTAGGTTGCGAAACAAGCGCTTTGTGACGCGCCATAACCGCAAGCCAACGGGAAAATCAAGCCATATCAAAACCTCTGCGCGTGCTGCGCGACTTTCATAAGTTCGCGACATCCCACCTTCAAATATCCACGACTGATGCGCCTCGACAGCTAACGCCATTGGCAGTTTTTCGGCCAACGGACGTTCGATCCAATTTTCTTTCCAATGGATTTGATCCATATGAAAGACAGGTAAATTTAATCGCTCACCCAACATACGCGCCAATGTGGACTTTCCCGAACCCGGACTACCAACAATCATAATACGTTTCATGAACGGTCCTCCCAAACGCAAAAGGCCGCGCTAAATGCGCGGCCTTTGTATTCGTAGTCAGGTAAAATCTTACTTGATTTTGCCTTCTTTGTACTCAACGTGCTTACGTGCAACTGGGTCATACTTACGTGCGACCATTTTTTCAGTCATTGTACGTGCGTTCTTTTTGGTCACGTAGAAGTGGCCAGTGCCCGCGGACGAGTTCAAACGGATTTTAATCGTGGTTGGCTTAGCCATGTTACTTCTCCTGCTGCGTAGGTTCCTGAAAAAGCGGAACCGCGCGTGAATTCTTGATTTATGGCTTCTACCCCGCCCACCATCCGAGTCAACCGCAAAAGCAGGAAGATCATCGGCCAGCAGTAGAAAAAACCGCGATGCTGTAAAAAACACTGCACCCAAGAGCCCGATACTACATTTGCAACAGCGATACACTGCCAAAGCTGGTCATTTCACATCATCAGATTCGCAGCCCTTTAGGGCCCCAAATGACAACAAATGTAGATATGCGCGGAAGGCCTGTAAGCCGGATTTTGTCTAGATGCGTTGCCACACCCGAGATAGTCATTCATCTTAGCACGCAGTTACCTGCGCACCTCTAGCTGCCAACCCGGACCTGCTGGGGCAAAAGCAGCCCCGCAACTTGCGTTGCACGCGGTCCCTATTTGGCATTGCTCCTGGTGGGGCTTGCCTTGCCAGTCCGGTTGCCCGTCCCGCGGTGGGCTCTTACCCCACCGTTTCACCCTTACCTGCGTGTGATATCGGTTGCCCGATCCGCACACAGGCGGTCTATTTTCTGTGGCGCTTTCCCTAGGGTTACCCCCGCCGGGCGTTACCCGGCACCATTGCTTTGTGGAGTCCGGACTTTCCTCGCGATTGTTGCCAATCCCGCGACCATCCAGCCTTCCGCGCAATCGCCTTGTGCGTTTTGTTTGTGGGTTCGTCAATGGGTTGGAGTGTTCGGCCGCTATCAAGATTGAAGAACCGCGTGGTCCTTGGCACACAAAGGGCCCGTAGCAGATTGGTTCCAACGCAAGCGTACGGCTTGCAACAGGTCACCCACGGGCACACTCGTGTCATACCCAGCATGTGCTGCCAGTCCTGCAAACTCTGTGGCAGCGCAACCCTTAGGGGGTGTTTCAGCCGCCAGCCCCTGCATTGCCAAACGCGCCCAATCAAATCGTGGACCCGGATCAGTTTTACGACCCGGTGCTAGATCAGAATGCCCAATCACACCCTCAGGCGCGATATCCCAACGTTTCATGATCTGAGATAGCAGAGTTTCTAACGCGCGCATCTGTGGTTCTGAAAACGGATGGGTCCCCGCATTATCAAGTTCAACACCGATAGAACGCGAATTGATATCATCCTGACCATGCCAGCGCCCTGCCCCTGCGTGCCAAGCACGCATTTCCTCAGGTACCAACTGTGTGACACCACCAGCATTGGCAATAACGTAATGGGCCGAAACCTCAAAAGCTGGATCGCACAGTCGCTCAATGGCGGCCCGTGCTGTCTTCATAGCAGTGAAATGTACAACGATCAGCGAAGGGCGAAGGGCATCACGCCGTGAGCCGCAATTGGGAGAGGCGATTTGTTCGATCACCCGCGATATTTTGCTGGATTCCAATCACAGGCATAACCGTCACCATCAGGATCCAAAGCTAGGCGGTCTCTGGTCGGACCACCACGGGTCAAGAACTCAAGCTGAGCATCATCTGCCGAATTGTATTTCGCACAATTTCGTTGTGTTTTCGCAACCGATGCAAAACCTAAACGACGGTGAACCTGCGTTCCACGTGGATGCTGCGTTTCCAATGCATAGGCCACAACATTTGGCTGATTAGAACCGCTGCGACTTGGCAATGCTGTTGGCTGAACAATCGCGTATTGCGCACGGTTGGCAGCAATACGCGCCTTATCGCTTTCGATAGATTGGCGGCCAGATACGGCACCAAAATCATTTTCATCCGAAATGCCCGCGTTACTCACTGCAACTGGTGCAGGATTGGACGGGCTGGCATTCACCACCTGTCGTCCAGATTCAACGGAAGTACGTGAACCACTGGTGCCCAGCGCCGCCAAAGTATCGTCAGCCACAGAATTCGTCTGCGCAGAAACCGTTGCAGCAACCTGAGCCGTCTCAGACGTTGCCGCCTGAACCGTCTGATTTTGCTGATTGCTGGATGGCAAGGTTTGCGACTGAACCGTCAATGGCGCATCAAGCTGTGCACGTGCACTGGCTGAAGTATCAAATCCCACTCCTTGTCCAGGTGCACCTGCCCCGCTTTCAGGAAGTGCAGGTTGGCAAGCAGCCAAAGCACCAAGTGCTGAAGCCATCATTATCAATCGGATCGTCATACTATCTGCCTCTGGTTCGCTTAAGTGCGCTATATTTTTGCGCTATTTACCACCATTTGGCTGGCTTGGCTACAAAACCTGCAGCTTTCTCAAGCGCATAGGCGGAAGACAGCAGATCGCCTTCTTCCCATGGACGACCAATCAGTTGCAGACCCATTGGCAAACCTTTGGAATCCAAACCAACTGGAACGGAAATCCCTGGCAAGCCCGCCATGTTCACAGTCACAGTGAACACGTCATTAAGGTACATTTGCACCGGATCAACATCCGTCATTTCACCCAAACCAAAGGCCGAAGATGGCGTTGCAGGTGTCAGGATTGCATCAACACCAGCCGCAAACACGTCTTCAAAGTCTTTCTTGATCAACGTGCGTACGCGGCGGGCGCGGTTGTAATAGGCGTCATAAAAACCAGCGGACAACACATATGTCCCGATCATCACACGTCGCTGCACCTCTGGACCAAAGCCCTCGGCGCGGGTCTTTTCGTACATCTCTGTGATGCCATCGCCCGCGTCCAATGTGGCACGGTGGCCATAGCGAACACCGTCATAACGTGCGAGGTTCGAAGACGCCTCGGCAGGGGCAATCACATAGTAAGCTGGCAGCGCGTATTTCGTGTGTGGAAGGGAGATATCAACAATCTCAGCACCCGCATCACGCAACATATCCGCGCCATCTGCCCAAAGCTTGTCGATCTCAGCGGGCATGCCGTCCATGCGGTATTCTTTTGGCAGGCCAATTTTCTTGCCGCGAATATCACCAGTCATCAGGGCCTCAAAATTCGGCACAGCCAAATCGGCGCTGGTGCTGTCCTTTGGATCGTAGCCACACATCGTTTCCAACATGATCGCCGCATCACGTACCGATTTCGTCATTGGACCCGCTTGATCAAGGGAAGAGGCAAAGGCCACCACGCCCCAACGTGAACAACGGCCATAGGTTGGCTTAATGCCTACAGTGCCCGTGAAGGCCGCAGGCTGGCGAATAGAGCCACCAGTGTCTGTCCCAGTAGCAGCCAAACATAGATCAGCCGCAACAGCTGCCGCAGAACCACCGGATGATCCACCTGGGGTCAACTGACGCTCGTCAACTTTCCAAGGGTTGATCGCGTTGCCATAAACGGATGTCTCGTTAGAGGAACCCATGGCAAATTCGTCCATGTTCAACTTGCCCAACATAACCGCACCACTGCCTAGCAAGTTGCCAGACACTGTTGATTCATACTCTGGCAGGAAGCCTTCCAAAATACGTGAACCCGCTTGAGACGGCACACCTTTGGTGCAGAACAGATCTTTGATCCCGATTGGCAGGCCACACATCGCAGGGGCATTACCCTCAGCAATACGGGCATCGGCCGCTGCCGCCTGCTCCATCGCGATCTCAGGGGTGTGGTGAACGAATGCGTTCAGCACACCTGCACCCTCGATGGCTTTCAAACAAGCCACAGTCAATTCTTTGGACGTGGTAGAGCCAGCACGAAGTGCATCGCGGGCTTCAGCTAATCCAAGTGTGTTTAGATCGGTCATCTTATCATCTTTCTCAAATCAGGGTGCAGCGCAGGGCTGCTTGAGCGCGTCATTTAGACTTGGCTCACTCCATAACCTTAGGCACAGCAAAGAAACCTTCGCGCGCATCAGGTGAATTCTTCAAAACAGCTTGCTGCTGCGATCCATCCGAAACCACATCCACACGGCGCTTAAGGCGCTGCGGAGTGACAGATGTCATCGGCTCAACGCCATCCACATCCACCTCATTGAGTTGCTCAATAAAGCCAAGGATATTGTTAAACTCAGCGGCCAATGCTGGCAGCGCATCGTCTTCAACTTTAATGCGGGCCAATTTGGCGACGCGGGCGGCGGTGCTTGTATCAATCGACATGGGGATCCCTTATCTGCTTAAGGGCGGTTTAACGCGCCGACGCCCCCCTCGCAAGTGGGTGGTTACTTCTGAATTCGCTTGGGTCAGGGGTCTGGACGCCTCACGAAGTTTGTGAACTACTTAAGACTGCACAGCCAAGGGAGTGTGGAAATGAAACTGACCCTACATCATGTCAGCTTTAGCAGCGAAAATGTCAGTCAAATGGATGCATTTTATAACGATGTCCTGATGCTGCCACCCGTCACAGAAGACATCCCGAAACAAGAGAAGAACAAAGGGTATGCCGGTCAGCTGGCCTTTCGCACCGATGGCGCGGTTCAAACCCACATCGCGCAAAAGGACCTGAGCATCGGGTTCAAAACCGGTCACGCCGTCAATCCGGTTGAACGGGGCCACATCGCTTATCGAACGGATGACATCGAAGCGTTCAAAGCCCATCTTGAAGCAAAAGGCGTCCCATACTCTGATTATGGACACACTGCGGCCGTCGAATGGCACCAAATCTTCTTTTACGATCCAGATGGCAACATAATCGAAGTCCATCAAGTGAGCGACTAATTACCCCTATAGTTCCTACACATACTTACCACCCCCGCAATAAACAGGACCCCACCATGAACATTATCTGGCTTGGCCACGCGAGCATTCGCATCGAAATCGAAGATCAGGTCCTGTTGATTGACCCTTGGCTTACTGGAAACCCGATGCTGCCAGAGAACCGACATGACGCTGCCCTAAAAGGGGCCACTGACATCCTTGTTACCCACGGGCACTTTGACCACGTGGCCGATGTGGCGGACCTTTCACAAAAACTGAACGCTCCTGTCGCGGGGATGTACGAGTTGGTTGAACATCTCGTCGATGAAGGCGCGATTGAGGGTGATCGGTTCAACATGGGTGGCACGATTAAACGCGGCAATGTCGAAATCTCTTTGGTCCCTGCCTCCCACTCCTCCAGTATTTTTGAGAACGGAAACCGTAAATACATGGGGTCCGAGGCGGGGTTCATCATCCGCGGCGAAGGGCACTGTATCTATATCACGGGCGACACTGGGATCATGTCCGACATGGATTGGATCGGGGGTTTTTACAAGCCTGACATAGGCATCGTATCCGCAGGCGGGCATTTCACCATGGGAATGGCCGAAGCAGCCTACGCCGCCAAACGCTACTTCAACTTTAAAACCGTGATCCCATACCACTACCGGACCATGCCTATACTTGAGCAATCCGCCCAAGTGCTGATTGATGGG
>DLQI01000065.1:97734-97971 GCA_002478745.1 Rhodobacteraceae bacterium UBA7436
TAGACTTCACCACTGAACCAAGAATTTAACTACACTTTAGAACAAGAGCATCAAGATGAAGATTATCACCGAATTTGCACCAGGGTCTTTGGGGACAATCATAGCACTACACGGCCAGCACTATGCCCATAACTGGGGGTTTGGAACATTCTTTGAGGCCAAAGTCGCACATGAACTGGCCGCATTCACAGGGCGAATGGCGTCAAACGACCTTGTCCTACTTGCCTATGACAATGA
>DLQI01000065.1:98035-108650 GCA_002478745.1 Rhodobacteraceae bacterium UBA7436
GCGGAACGCTGCCGTGGTACAGGCATTGGCCGCAAACTTATGGATCGCGCAATGTCGCACGCTGATGATCATTCAAATGGAAACGTGTGGCTCACAACCTTCGCAGGGCTTGAGCCCGCACGTCACCTTTACGAAAGCTACGGCTTCACCCTGACGCTCGAACAAGAAGGGGAAGCGTGGGGAACAGTTGTCACAGAACAAGAGTTTCGCCGATGAACCGCGTAGGGCTCGGTTCACCCCGCCGATCCTAGGGAGATCGGGTGGAGCGCGGATCGACGGCTATGCGGGCATTGCTGCTCTTAGATTCAATTGCAAATCTCATCCACCGCCTAAAATCCTTCGCGCCAATTCCTCTTTGGCTAGTTCGATTGCAACACTAAGCCCAACACCACCAGCGGCAAGAAACTTGGCTTTGAGTTTGGCCCAAACAGTATCGTCCCTAATAGCATCAAGATAATCATGCCCTTTCGAGGTTAGTCTATATTCCTCTCCTTTGTGGTGTCGGTCTTCTTTGCGTATTGGCCTGATAAATATAAGGTTTTCATCCTGCATGATCCGCAGATGATGCTCCCATTTCAGCAAGTACTCCCGCTCTTTCTCTGGCTTGTCGTCAAAAGGCAAAGTCTCGGTAAAGCCTATATAACCCTTTGGCCACATTTCTGCAGTGAACAGAGTTTCTCTGATAAAATCATGATCTCTTTTCACAATAGCATTCCTCTGATTGTGACGGGCGAACACTATGGAATGAGCCAAAGATGAATGCAAGTAGGGCTCTAGCCGGACATCTACCTCTCACCCCCTCACCGCCGCCCCTTAAAAAACGCCTTCAACAAATCCGTCGAAGCAACCGCGTCGATCCCATCATAAACCTCTGGCGCGTGGTGGCATTGGGCGTGTGAAAACACGCGCGGCCCCTGCTCTACCCCGCCGGACTTAGGATCGCTCGCGCCGTAATACAGCCGCCCGATGCGGGCGTTGCTGATGGCAGCGGCGCACATCGGGCATGGCTCTAACGTGACGTACAGATCGCAACCTGTCAGGCGTTCAACGCCCAAAGCCGAACAGGCCGCCCGTATCGCCAAGACTTCGGCATGGGCTGTTGGGTCATGCAATTCGCGGGTGCGGTTTCCAGCCGATGCAATCACCTGTCCTGCCCCATCCACGATCACGGCGCCCACGGGCACTTCGCCCCGATCAGCGGCAGCGCGCGCTTGAACCAGCGCCTCGGACATGAAGGATTTAAAAACCATAGTTTCAATTGCCACCAAAACCCGTGCTTTCGCAAGTGCGCAGGATAGTCTAGAGCGGGCGACATGACAAAAGACTCAAAAGATAAAGCCACCGCTTCTGCAACTGCAGGCGACCGTATTGCCAAAGTCATCGCCCGCGCAGGCGTCGCCAGTCGACGTGACGTTGAGCGGATGATCGAGGAGGGCCGCGTTTACGTAAACGGGTCCAAAGTTGAGCGCGCAGCACTTAACGTGACAGCCGCCGACCGTATCACTGTGGATGGCAAGCAAGTCGGCGAACCCGATGCGCCGCGTCTTTGGCTATATCACAAGCCTGCGGGTCTGGTCACATCTGACCGCGATGAAAAAGGTCGCAAGACCATCTATGACGAAATGCCCGAAGACCTACCGCGCGTTCTTGCGGTTGGCCGCCTCGACATTAACTCTGAGGGTCTTTTGCTGCTCACCAACGATGGTGGGATCAAACGCAAACTGGAATTGCCTTCAACAGGTTGGTTGCGCCGCTACCGCGTGCGCGTCAATGGCCGCCCCACTGAGGATACGTTTGCGCCCTTGCGCAACGGTGTCATCGTGGAAGGTGAAAAATATCAAGCCATGCAAGTCACGATTGATCGCCAACAGGGTGCGAACGCTTGGCTAACTGTGGGCTTGCGCGAAGGTAAGAACCGCGAAATTCGCCGTGCGATGCAAGATGTTGGACTGACAGTAAACCGCCTGATCCGCATCAGCTATGGCCCGTTCCAGTTGGGCGATCTAAAGCAAGGCGAAGTTGAAGAAATCCGCCGCAAAGTCATGCGCGACCAACTTGGCCTTGATGCTGGTGCCGCTGATGAGCCAGCGACAACCTCCAAGGGGAAAACCGTCAAACGCGGTGAACGTCCACCACGCAAAGAACCCATTTCGCGCAAACCGTCCGAACAAGGACGCACGCGCAACATGGCCCGCTCAGAGGCCGAACGCAAAGCTAAGGCCAAAACGGAACCGATGGGCCGTGGAAAAGGCGCAACAAAGACATTTGGCAAACAGCACGGTCGTCCTGATCGTGCCGAGGCCGACATGTATGACGAACGCGAAGATGGCTGGAGCTATGGCAAGCCAAAGGGACGCCCAGGTACAAAGCAAACAGGTCGCCCAACTGGTGGCCCAGTAGGCAAACCAACTGGCCGTCCGACAGGCAAACCAGCCGGCAAGCCCTTTGGCCGTCCAGCCGGTTCTAGCACTGGCAAGCCAGCAGGTCGTCCAACGGGCAAGCCATTTGGCAAACCAAAAGGTCCAAACAAGCGCTAAAGGTGCCTAAATGGTGGAAATTCCCCTAACGCCATAGCTTAACAATTGTTACGTCCCCATCTTATGCGCTGAAAGGGTGTCAAAATTTTAACGCGTAAATAACGCTTGGGGACTCTACATGACCGATCTACTGACCATCAAAACCTTGATAACCTGCTCATGCTTTGCTTTTTGCAGGCTGTTCTGGGCTTTGATAACTTACTTTACATCAGCATCGAAAGCCAGCAGGCACATGTCGCGCAACAAGCGGCTGTGCGTCGTTGGGGCATCCTAATTGCCGTCGCGCTACGCGTTGTTCTGCTGTTTGTGATGATCCAGTTGATCGATGCACTGGCTGAACCGTTTGTGATCCTTGAATGGACCGGCGTCATTACGGGCGGTGTCAACTTTGCCACCTGCGTATTTATCCTTGGCGGTATCTTCATCATGTACACAGCCGTCAAAGAAATCGGCCACATGCTGTCGATCGAACACCTTGATACCGATTTGGCCAACAAATCAGGAAAGTCAGCGAAAAAAGTTGTGTTAATGATCGTGGTGATGAACCTGATCTTCTCCTTTGACTCTGTGCTATCGGCGCTTGCCATTACCGATGTTTTCCCAATTCTTGCGACTGCAATCTTGCTTTCAGGCCTAGCAATGCTTTTGCTGGCTGACAGCGTCACACGCTTCCTTGAAGCCAACCGCATGTATGAGGTCCTTGGCCTGTTCATTCTGTTGATCGTTGGTGTGGTTTTGATCGGCGAAGCGGGTCAAGCAGCGGCACATGCGATGCACGACGATGCATTGGCACTGCGCTTGTTCGGCTACGAAGTCATCCCGATGTCCAAAACGACATTCTACTTCTCAGTATTGGTGTTGGTCACGCTAGTTGCCTGAATGGTTGTCGTAGGCTCGTCCGCCTGAATCAAACCACGCTGCAAAGCGCCCGCACCATCGCGCACGACGAAATCGATCACCTTCATAACACCACCACTCTACCTCGAGCCCCAGTCTAACGCGGGGGTCTCTTTTGTTTTTAAAACGCAGGCGCTGATTGGTTCATCGCTCTGCTCACGCTTTGTAATATTTACTTATCTTTAGAGATAATTTTTCAACTTTAGTTCCCCCTACATAGCCCAACTCCGAATCAAGGGCTAGTCTATTTTTTGGCCTGAGACACAATTTAGACAGGTTACAAGCAGATATAGCGGTGGATTTTTCGTTGTTCAGGCTATTTCATTGACTTGGCGCTAAACGCCAACCGATCACAAAATGTCACAAAGGAGCACGAATTGATCCAAAATGCCGACATATTAGCCCTTTGGAACGCCGGTGTTGCCGCAGTTCAGGGCCGTTCATCCGTCAATTTGGCACTTCAAAGCCATGATGTTGACCGACCTGATTTGGTCATCTCAGTTGGTAAAGCAGCAGCTTCAATGGCTTGCGCGGTACATGATGTTTTCGGCGAATTGCCCACCCTAGTTGTTACCAAATACGACCATACCCAGGACGCGCCCCAACATGCTAGGATTGTAGAGTCTGCGCACCCGGTTCCGGACGAGGCATCATTGGCTGCAGGATCTGCAATACAGGATGCCATCGCGGGCAGCCCAAAGGGATCACACTTACTGTTTCTCGTTTCAGGTGGCGCATCTTCCTTAGCAGAGGTTTTACCCGACGGAATGACACTTGCTGAACTATCTAAAGAGACGCAAACGTTATTGGCATCCGGCAAAGACATCCACGCGATGAACGCGCAGCGCAAGGAAATCTCTCAGATCAAGGGCGGCAAAGCACTGGCAGGTTTTAAGGGCAGAAAAGTTACGACTTTGGCCATATCAGACGTCCAAGGCGATGATGTTGGGATAATTGGGTCAGGCATCGCAGCCGCACCTGCCAGCCACGATTTTGAATACTCTTCCCATATCGTCGCCAGCAATCAAATCGCACGAGCCGCCGCCGTTGAAAAAGCAGGGACGTCGGTGATCAGTAATTCGGAGGATATGTATGAAGACGTCGTAACTTTAGCGCCAAAGATCGCAGCACGGCTGCGCGCCGCCAAAGGCGGCATTTATATAATGGGCGGCGAACCAACTGTTGTTCTCCCACCCAATCCCGGGCTTGGTGGCCGCAACATGATGCTTGCCGCAATGATTGCCCGCGAAATCAAAGGCACAGTTGGTATCCGCGTTTTGATTGCAGGCACGGACGGTACCGATGGACCGACAGATGCGACAGGCGCGCTGGTGGATGGCCAGACATGGGATGCAAGTGGCCACCTCGCCATTGAACAGGCTAATGTTGCACCATGGCTGGATGCCAAGGATGTGTTGATAAGGTCTGGCCCGACTGGCACCAATGTCATGGACCTCTTAATCGCAGAGGTTCGATCGAGCTAGGCTATTGACAGAATCTGGCGATGGACCCACCGTCAGGTATGACTCAAAACAGCCTGCGCGAAATCTGTGAAGACGCCGATTACGGTATTATCCTTTCAGACAGCACCCGTCTTTCGACACGACTTTGGAAACCTATCGATGCTTTGGAAAACCCCGTTCCAGTCATCCTAGAGTTCCTGCCGTACCGTAAACGCGACGGCACAACTGCACGTGATGCGCTGACCCATCCCTATTTCGCCCAGCGCGGCTATGCCTGTGCCCGTGTGGACATGCGTGGCAACGGTGACAGCCACGGCCTAATGGAAGACGAATACACCCAACAAGAATTAGATGACGCGGTTGAGGTTATTCAACATCTGGCAGCACAGGACTGGTGCAATGGGTCCATCGGAATGATGGGCATCAGTTGGGGAGGCTTCAATTCACTCCAGGTCGCCGCAATGACCCCACCAGAGCTGAAGGCAATCATCACACTTTGCTCAACCGTCGACCGCTTCGCCGATGACATTCACTATAAAGGTGGCTGCCTGCTGAACGAAAACTTAGGCTGGGGCGCAACGATGTGGTCCTACTCAGGTCGCGCACCGGACCCTGCACTGCGCAGCGATTGGCGTGAGATGTGGTTGGATCGGCTTGAGAACGAACCGTTTTTACCTGCCACTTGGCTGCGTCACCAAACCCGTGATGAGTATTGGAAGCATGGATCAGTTTGCGAAGATTTCAGCACGATCAAAACCAAAGTACTGGCCATCGGCGGCTGGGGTGACGCCTATAAGAATACGG
The DNA here is from genome assembly GCA_002478745.1 of Rhodobacteraceae bacterium UBA7436. Classification (GTDB taxonomy): domain Bacteria; phylum Pseudomonadota; class Alphaproteobacteria; order Rhodobacterales; family Rhodobacteraceae; genus Ascidiaceihabitans. Next base: position 103,737 of record DLQI01000065.1, read on the forward strand.
TTTCAAATGTTGTTGAGAACATTGAAGGCTCCAAAGGGATTGTTGGCCCGTGGGTTCACAAATACCCGCATTTCGCCATTCCCGAGCCGCGTATCGGCTTTTTACAAGAAGCACTGCGTTGGTGGGACAAATGGCTGAAAGGGATCGAAACTGGCGTTGAGAATGATCCAGACTTGCGCCTGTATCAAATGGACGGTGTGCGCCCACAAACAGGCTATACCGAACGTGCAGGACGATGGGTCGCACAGATACCCGAACGCGATCATCAACACCCAGCAGAAATTCGGACATATTTTTTGGGCCAAGATGGCCTAACGGATGAACCCGCCAAGATTGATGCCAATGTTATATCACCCCAAGATTGCGGAACGGATTCAGGCGAATACTGCGCGATTTGGCTTGGCCCTGAAATGCCCGGCGATCAACGCCGTGACGATGCCCTATCAACAGTATGGGACGGGCACACCTTAGACAGCGATCTGGTGATTACCGGTGCCCCTCAAATCACGCTAAAGCTCAGCAGCGATAAGCCTGTTGCGCAGCTGGCAGTGCGGCTGAACCACATTCATCCCGACGGGGCCAGCACACGGATCACATATGGTGTGATAAACCTGTGTCATCGTGACGGGCATGAGCGATCCAAACCGCTACCCATCAACCAACCCATCAACGTTACGCTAAACCTTGATCAATGCGCCTACACTGTCCCAGCTGGGCACCGTGTCCGCGTTTCTATTTCTAACGCCTATTGGCCAGTGCTTTGGCCCTCGCCCGAAGCGACGCGCCTGCAAATTCATAGCGGCGCTATAAACCTACCCCTCTTGAACGAAGTCGCGGGCAGCACTGTCACCTTCCCACCTCCGGAGGCGGCTGATCCTTGGGAAACGATGACAATCCGTGAAAACACAAACAGTCGTCGTCAAGAAACCGACCTAAACACTGGCATTGTTCACCTCCATATCGTGGATGATTTCGGCAAAGTACGCGATGCGGATCATGGGCTTATCAACGGCTCGATTGCGCGCGAACACTGGCAAATCCACCCCAATGATCCACTGTCTGCAAAAGGCACCTGTCATTGGACCGACGAACTAGAACGCGATGGCATCCAATTGCGCACAGAAGCACGCTGCGAAATGTGGTCCGACAAGGATACCTTTTACCTTTCGGCCAAAATCGAAGCGTTTGAAAATGATCAACTTATCTATCAACGCGACCTAACCGATGAAATTCCGCGCACTGGGATCTGACATGGGATTGTCATTAAAAAGTATTAACCCTTGCGAGTAGATGAATAATGCGCAAACCTTTGCCCACACCAATCAAGAATGCGCGCATCAGACGCGACTAATTAACCAATTGGGAGATCACAATATGAGTAATGAACTCAAACTACTGTCCACGAAAGTTACCGCTGGCACGATGACGCGCCGCGAATTTATGAGCACAGCCGCTGCACTTGGTGTGACGGCTGCCGTTGCCTCAACAATCTTGGCTGACGCAGCTTATGCAGCCGGCCCTGTTAAAGGCGGCACTTTCCGTATGGGCGTTCAAGGTGGTGAGTCAACAAACTCGCAAGACCCTGCTACGTGGGCGTCTGACGTACCTTTGGCCGGTGGTTACATCTGGGGCGAGACACTGGTTTACCCTGGTCCAACGGGCCTAGACGCAAAAGTTGCAGAAAGCTGGGAAGGCTCAGCAGACGCAAAAACTTGGCGCTTTAAGATCCGCGAAGGCATCACATTCTCTAATGGCGCAGCTGTAACAGCCGAAGACGTTTTGGCGACAATGCAACGCCACTCTAATGAGGATTCAAAATCGGGTGCTTTGGGCATCATGAAGGGCATCGAATCGATGCGTGCAGATGGCGATGTGTTTGAATTGACCCTCGCAATCGGTAACGCTGACCTTCCATACCTGATGGCGGACTACCACTTGATCATTCAGCCAAATGGCGGCTTTGACGATCCAGCGGCTGCAATCGGTACTGGTCTGTACACACTTGAGACAGACGAGCCGGGCGTTCGCATGACGTTCAAGAAGAACCAAAATCACTGGGCTGCGGACGAAATGGGTCACTACGACACTGTTGAGTTGATCGTTCTGAACGACGCAACAGCACGTACAGCGGCATTGCAATCTGGTCAGGTCGACACGATCAACCGCGTTGAGCCAAAGATCGCAAAACTATTGGGCCGTGCGCCAACAATCGAAGTCAAAACAACGTCTGGCCGTGGTCACTATGTGTTCATCGCGCATGTTGATACAGCACCGTTTGATAACAACGAACTTCGCCTTGCGCTGAAGCATGCAATGAACCGTCAAGAAATGGTCGACAAAATCCTTCAGGGCTTTGGTTCTGTTGGCAACGACATGCCAATCAATGAAGCGTATCCTTTGTTTGACGAAACCATTCCACAGCGTTCATTCGATCTGGAAAAAGCTGCGGCACACTACAAAGCATCTGGCCACGATGGATCGCCAATCATTCTGCGCACTGCAGATGGCGCGTTCCCTGGTGCGGTCGATGCAGCAGCATTGTTCCAACAAACATGCCAAGCTGCTGGTATTCCGCTCGAAATCAAGCGTGAGCCAAACGATGGTTACTGGTCAGAAGTATGGAACGTTCAGCCATATTGCGCATCTTATTGGGGCGGTCGTCCGGTCCAAGACCAGATGTACACTACAGCATATCTTTCTTCTGCTGACTGGAACGACACACGTTGGAAACGTCCAGAATTTGACGCGATGCTTCTAGAAGCACGTGCTGAACTGGATGAAGGCAAGCGCAAAGAGATCTATTCTAAAATGGGTCGTCTGCTGAACGAAGAGGGTGGCGTTATGGTCCCTATGTTCAACGACTTTGTTGATGCTATCTCAACCGAAATCCAAGGTTGGGAAACCAATCCATCAGGACCACAAATGTACTGGTCTGCTTTTGCGAAAACATGGAAAGCGTAAGCCAGCCTTATGCACCCCATTCTTAAATTGGTTGCCCAGCGTTTATCGCTGGGCATCCTCCTGCTCTTCGCCGCCTCTGCGCTTCTCTTTGGCTTGACCGAAATTTTGCCTGGTGACGCGGCACAGGCCCAATTGGGCCAATCAGCCACGCCGGAAAACCTTGCCAATCTGCGCGAAGAGATGGGGCTAAATCGCCCTGCCCTCACGCGCTATGCAGAATGGATTGGCGGCATTCTAACTGGTGACATGGGCAATGCGCTCTCCAACAAGCTGCCTATCGGCGAACAGATCGGCAAACGACTGGGCGCGACGATGTTCTTGGCCTTCTGGGCTGCGCTTATATCAGTTCCCGTTGCTATCTTGCTTGGGCTAGTCGCTGTACGCTACCTTAACAGATGGCCTGACAAGCTAATTTCTGGATCAACGCTGGCCGCGATTTCTCTGCCAGAATTCATGATCGCCTATATTCTAATTTTCGTTTTCGCAGTGAAGCTAGGCTGGGCACCATCTTTTGCCAATGTCCCACCCGACATGCCGCTGCTTGAAAAATTACACTCAATTTCCCTGGCTATCGCGGTCCTTACAATGGTTGTGCTGGCACACATGATGCGCATGACACGCGCGGCCATTCTGAACGTGATGCAGTCGGCCTATATCGAAACGGCCGAACTGAAGGGGCTGTCTAGCTTTGAGGTCATCCGCAGGCACGCCTTTCCAAACGCGGTCGCACCGATTGTAAACGTGGTGATGATCAACCTTGCCTACCTTGTGGTCGGTGTTGTGGTTGTCGAGGCAGTGTTCGCCTATCCAGGCATGGGCCAATATTTGGTTGATGCGGTGGTGAAACGCGATGTTCCGGTTGTTTTAACCTCCGGTATCATCTTTTCAGCAGTTTATATTATCCTGAACATGATCGCGGACATCGTATCGATCCTGTCCAATCCAAGACTGAGGCATCCAAAATGAACGTGCTGTCTTCGCTTCTTTCAGCCCCGTTGTTTTCCCGCGCCCATTGTTCAGCGCACCCTAATACCAACGCGGGGATTTTCTGATGCGTATACCGCTGTCTGCCCTTATCGGCTTATTCATAACAGGCGTCTATTTCTTCTGCGCCATCTTCGCCTCATGGGTTGCCCCCTACGGCATGGCCGAAACAGTTGGAGAAGTATGGGAACCCTCCCGCCTTGGTTTCCTACTCGGCACGGCCCCTGAAGGCACTGTTGACGCTCAATACTGGCTTGGCACCGACCAGATTGGCCGCGATCTGCTAACCCGCATGATTTACGGTGGCCAAACGACCATTCTTATCGCAACTGCTGCTACGATCCTTAGCTTTACCACGGGGTCAGTTCTTGGGTTCTTTGCCGCTGTTTCGGGCGGTTGGGTTGATCAAGCCATATCCCGGTTCGTCGACTTGGTCATGTCCATCCCGTCGCTGATCCTCGCGCTCGTAATCCTATCCGCGATCGACGTGACTGTTGTGACATTGATTGTCCTGATGGGCCTATTGGATTCCACGCGCGTGTTCCGCCTTGCTCGCGCGGTAGCCGTAGATATTTCAGTGATGGAATTCGTCGAAGCCGCCCGTCTACGCGGTGAAAAAATCGCATGGATTATCTTCCGTGAAATTCTGCCAAACGCATTGTCCCCGCTTATTGCTGAGATGGGATTACGCTTTATCTTTATGGTGTTGTTCATCTCAACCCTGTCCTTCCTTGGTATCGGCGTTCAGCCACCGCTGGCAGACTGGGGCGGGATCGTGAAAGAAAATAAAGACGGTATTAACTTTGGTATTGGCGCAGCACTCTACCCTGCTGTCGCCATCGCTACATTGGCTATCTCGGTCAACTTGGTCGCAGACTGGGTGTTGAATCGCACAACCTCACTTAAAGGGGGGCGTGGCTAATGAGCACTCCATTGCTATCAGTTCGTGGGCTCAAAATTGGCGCAACA
>DLQI01000090.1:0-15506 GCA_002478745.1 Rhodobacteraceae bacterium UBA7436
GCCTGCAATTCCATCATCAGATTCAACACTTGGGCCTGCACGGACACATCCAGCGCAGACACGGCTTCATCGGCAATGATAAGTTTCGGGTTCAATGCCAAAGCGCGCGCAATCGCGACCCTCTGACGTTGGCCACCTGACAATTCATGCGGGTAGCGGCGCATGAAACTGCGCGGCAGCTCAACACGATCAAACAGCATCTCAACGCGGTCTTGCAGTGCTTTGCCCTTCAACGTGCCAAAGTTATGCATGGGTTCGGCGACCTGATCCGACAACTGCATCTGCGGGTTCAGCGATGCAAAGGGATCTTGGAAAATCATCTGCATATCAAGGCGCGCATTACGCAAGCCATTGGTATCTAGTGCCATAATGTCTTGGCCACCAAGGCGCACTGCACCCGTTTGTGGATCAACAAGGCGCAGGATCGAACGACCGGCGGTGGATTTACCACAGCCAGATTCTCCAACCAAACTTAGGGTCTGACCCTTGTTGATGGTAAACGACAAGTCCTCAACCGCGTGAACATTGGCGACAGTGCGGCGGAAAAATCCGCCTTTGACGGGAAAACGAGTGGTGAGGTTCTCAACCTCTAGCAAGACTTCATCACTGCCTTTGATAGGTTCAATCGCGCCCTGATCACGGCCCATCAGAACCATCGGTTCTGGGTATTCTTTGCCCGTCATTTCGCCCAATTTGGGAACAGCGGCCAACAAGGCCTTGGTATAAGGATGCTGCGGGTTTTCAAATATTTCCTCGACAGTACCCTCTTCCACCTTTTCACCGCGAAACATGACCACAACACGGTCGGCCATCTGGGCAACCACGGCCATATCATGGGTGATGAACATCACGGCTGTGCCGGTTTCGCGCTTCAAACGATCCATCAGGGCCAAAATTTCAGCCTGAATGGTCACATCCAAAGCCGTTGTTGGCTCATCTGCGATCAACAGGCGTGGCTCACAGGCCAGCGCCATCGCGATCACAACACGTTGGCGCATACCGCCTGACAACTCGTGGGGATATTGTTTCAAACGACGCTCTGGTTCTGGAATACGCACTTCGCGCATCAGCTCCAGCGCTTTCTCAGAGGCCTCAATCTTGGACAGACCTTTGTGCAGGCGCAAACCTTCGGTCAATTGACGCTCAACCGTAAAAACGGGGTTCAGTGCCGTCATCGGCTCCTGAAAGATCATGCCAATCTCATTGCCACGGATCGAACGCATTAGATTCGGTTCAGTCTGAGCCAGATCAATTTGATCTTCGTCTTTTCGATTAAATAATAGGCGTCCGCCGGTAATTTCACCGCCACCAAACTCAACCAAGCGCATCAAAGACAGCGAAGAAACCGACTTACCTGAACCAGATTCGCCGACAACACAGACCGTTTCGCCAGAATTGATATCAAAGGAAACATCCGAAACTCCAACGACTGGGCCGTCTTTTGTTTGGAATTCGACCCGCAAACCATGGATTTCAGCAATAGGTGTCCCAATTGTCGACGTGTTCTCGTAATCTAGCATATCGTCCCCCAGAGCGCCCGAATTGACGAGCATCTTGAAAGGCTACGTGTAACGCTTAGCAGGTGTCAAATAGATGCAGACCGCTGACACAAAATTAAACCGAGGCTAGAACTAATTTTCCCTTACGTCTTAGATAACGAAGCTTGCAATTTTGTCAGAACCTGTTTCGATAGCGTTCAATGGCTTGTTGGGGACAAGCGAAGGCTGCCGAAAAACTCTGCATTCTGGCTGAGTTAGACTGCTTACTTCGTTTTGTTTCTTTCAATTCATCCCAAATACCTCAGGCCCAACGTTGGTGATCTGCGGAATAATCGACACACATGTGTGTCCAACATGGAGTACAATATGAAACTTAAAACCCTTTTGCTTGGGGCCATCGCATCTACGGCGTTTGCACCCTTTGCACTGGCTGACGGTCACGAAGGTGAACGTGGTCGCGACGGCGAAGTCAAAGTCATCTACTGGCAGGCTCCGTCAATCTTGAACCCATATCTTTCCGGCGGAACCAAAGACATTGAGTCCTCTTCGCTTGTGATCGAGCCGATGGCGCGTCACGACCAAGACGGCAACCTTGTTCCTTACCTAACAGAGGAAGTTCCGACTGTTGCAAACGGCGGCGTGTCCGAGGACCTAACATCCATCACCTGGAAGCTAAAAGAAGGCCTTCTATGGTCTGACGGCTCACCAGTGACCTCAGCTGACCTTGTGTTCACAGCACAATATTGCATGGATCCTGAAGGCGGCTGTGCGCAGTTGGCTAAATTTGATGGCGTAACAAGCGTGGAAGCAATCGATGCTTTGACAACAAAAGTTACGTTCGATCAAGCAAAGCCAAACCCATACGGCCCGTTTGTTGGCGGCCAGTCCCCAATCATCCAAGCTGCACAGTTTGCTGATTGCTTGGGCGCACGCGCTCCGGAATGTACAGAAGCCAACTTTGGTCCAATCGGTACAGGCCCATTCGCTGTCACAGATTTCAAACCGAATGACGTGATTTCAATGGTTGCCAACGAAAACTACCGTACAGCAGGCAAGCCTGCGTTTGCGTCACTGACATTCAAAGGTGGCGGTTCTGCCGAAGCCTCTGGTCGTGCAGTTATGGAAACTGGCGAATTTGACTACGCATGGAACCTACAATTGGCACCAGACGTCATCCAAAAAATGGCCGGCGGCGGCAAAGGTGTTCCAGTTTCCGCATTCGGCGCACTTGTTGAGCGTTTGGAAATGAACTTGACGAACCCGTCTCCTGATCTTCCAGCAGAGACACGTTCAACAGTTGCAGAACCACACCCGTTCTTGTCAGACATCGCAGTTCGCGAAGCACTCTCAATGGCAATCAACCGCCAAGAGCTTGTTGATGTAGGTTATGGCGACGCAGGTCGTCCAACATGTAACCTTGTTCCAGCGCCTGCTTTGTACGCGTCTGACAACACTGGCTGCTTGACCCAAGACATCGATGGCGCAAACGCCATGCTAGATGCAGCTGGTTGGGCCATGGGCGCTGACGGCGTTCGCGCTAAAGACGGTGTGCGTTTGTCAATCTTGTATCAAACATCCACGAACGCAGTTCGTCAGGATTTCCAAGCTTTGATCAAAGATTACTGGAGCCAAATCGGTGTTGAAACTGAACTACGTAACCTAGACGGTTCCGTATTCTTCGGTGGTGACCCAGGTTCTCCTGATACGTTCCAAAAATTCTACGCAGACGTAGAAATGTATGCGAACGTGTTTGACGGTACAGACCCACAATCTTACCTTGCAGCATACCGCTGTGGTGGTGAGCCTAAGCCTTCCAGCCAATGGCAGGGTGAAAACATCAACCGTTTCTGTGATCCAGCATACGACGCTATGATCGACGAGTTGGCCCGTACAGGCGATCTTGAGAAACGTGGTGAGTTGGGCAAAGCAATGAACGACATGCTGACAAAAGACAGCTTCACAATCGTTCCATTGGTTGACCGTGGCCGTGTATCTGCACACTCCAACACTTTGGGCGGCGTTGTTCTTAACGTGTTCGACTCAGAGCTATGGAATGCTGCTGACTGGTACCGTGTTAAGTAAGCTTTGACTAAATAACTTGGGGCGCACTTTCGGGTGCGCCCTATTCTCTTCTAACGACTGACGCACAAAGGCGCCGCTTATGTTGACCTTCACAATCCGTCGCATGCTAACCTCGATCCCGACGCTTTTGTTCATCAGTATCGTAATCTTTGGACTGCTCCAGCTAGCCCCCGGTGACCCAATGGCCCAAGTGCCGCTGACTGTCCCGCCCGAGGTAAAGCAGAAGATGCGCGAGGCCCTTGGCCTTGGCGCACCGGTACACATCCAATACCTCAAATGGCTCAACCAGTTTTTCATCGTGGAACCGCAGTTCCTCATCGACTGGATGACCCGCGACAGTTTCTTGTTTGGCTGGTTGCCAGACACCCAGTTCAGCATGGTCTATGATCCTGAATTGGAAAAGATGGTCCCACAGCAGCGCAACATCAGCTGGCAGACCCGTTCACCGATCATGGACATCGTCATTCAACGCATCCCACAGACACTTTGGGTTGTTGGATTGGCTTATATCGTGGGCATCCTGATCGCCCTGCCCATCGGCATCTATTCCGCCTACCGCCACTATTCGGTCTTTGACCAAGCCGGTACTTTCATCACGATGGTTGGTTTCTCAATCCCGCCATTCTTCACCGGTCCCCTGCTGATCGTGATCTTTTCAGTAACACTTGGCTGGCTGCCCTCGATCTATGACACCACCCACGTGGTCAACGACTGGGCCAGCTTCAAATACCAACTGTCGCAAATGATCCTACCGGTCATGGTGCTTGCCCTGCAAACCACCGCGCAAATCAGCCGTTATATGCGCGCTTCGATGCTCGACAACCTGAACCAAGACTACGTGCGCACCGCACGGGCCAAGGGCCTGAAAGAAGGCGTCGTGGTTATGGTACACGTGCTGCGCAACTCGATGATCCCTGTGATCACCGTTATCGCCCTCGGCGTGCCCTCCATCTTTGGAGGCGCGATCATCACCGAAAACGTGTTTGGCGTAAACGGAATTGGCCAACTGCTGATCACCGCCCTGTTCGCCAACGACATCCCGATGGTCATGACCATCACCTTTATCTTCGCCATTATGATCGTGGTGTTTAACCTGATCGCAGACGTGCTTTACGGCGTACTCGACCCAAGGATCCGCTATGACTGATACAGCAAACGAAATCGATCCATACGCGGCCCTTCAGGACAAAGAACCGGGCAAGCCACCACGCAATCAGTGGCTGGACGTCTGGGACCAGTTCAAAAAGCACAAAGGCGCTGTGTTTGGCGGGGGCTTCCTTATCTTCATCACGCTTGCTGTTTTGTTGGGGCCATACCTGTGGACCGTGGACGCGCAAAAGCTGGACATCCGCAACAAGAACGTGCGCCCAATCTGGATCGCGATCTGGGATGGTGGGGCCAAGACCCTATGGCACCGCCCCTTTGGCACAGACAACTTAGGGCGTGACCTGCTTGCGCAAATGATTGCGGGTGGACGCGCCTCAATGGCTGTGGGCTGGACAGCGATGTTGCTTTCGCTTTCAATCGGCACAGGCGTTGGCGTTGCTGCAGGCTATTTCAAACGGCTTGACGGGTTGCTGATGCGCCTGACAGATCTGTTCCTATCACTACCAATTCTGCCGCTGCTATTGGTCGCCGTGACCCTATTCCGCCAACCCCTGCGCGCCAACTTTGGTCCAGAGGGCGGTATGTTCATCCTGATCGTTGTGGTCGTGGGGCTAACCAGCTGGATGCAAACCGCACGGATCGTACGGGGCGAAATCCTAGCACTGAAAGAACGCGAATTCATCCTTGCTGCACGTTCTATCGGAACCACATCAGGGGCCATCATTCGGCGTCACCTGCTGCCAAACGTGATCTCACCGATCATGGTATCTGCAACACTGGGACTGGCGGTCGCGATCATCACCGAAAGCGCATTGTCATTTCTAGGTGTGGGTTTCCCATCCGATTTCCCGACATGGGGTAAAATGCTGGCCGACGCCGTGCCACGGATGGAAGAATACCCAGAGCGCGTCTTGCTGCCAGGCATCGCCATCTCGCTCACCGTGCTTGGGGTGAACTACCTAGGCGACGGATTGCGCGACGCATTGGACCCCCGCATTCGGGGACGGTAAATGGTAGGGCGGGGTTCACCCCGCCTTTCTTAACTTCATGGATCGCCAATCAAATTTCAACTTGAAACCAAAACTTCGCCGCAGTTTTTGGAGCAATAAATGATTATTTTTCCGACAGATAAATTAGTACCTCTCAAGGCCAACCTCTTTGAAAGCCACCTTAAAACACAGCCGAACCTAGAGATTCATTTTGAGACCTTCACTGTTGATGAGGAGTTCGAAGGCAACGTGATCCCCCACCTTTTTGATGCTCCTATTCGTGCAGAGTTTTTTCATCTTCCTTCTGCCAACGTACGCGATCTACAGGGCCAAATATTTGATTTCCCGTTAAACCCAAATGAAGGTTTCATTGACGCTTCCATTTACTTTCGGGGTGCTCATAACCCCATCGACATCTCTAGAATTGAGTTTGGAGTTTTGTCTCAAAACCATGTGCCTATGAGAGTGACCAGTCGTTGGATTATGACCTTTGAGGGCGCTGCGTCCAACGATTTCGATTTTGATTTCACTGTCTCTGTACAAGCATGATCGCCTACATCACAGTCGGTGCCGATAACATCTCGCTCGCAAAGCGGTTCTACTCGGCCTTCCTCCCTGCCCTCAATTACGGGCTGAAAGAGGGACCCGAGGGCCTCAGCTATGCCCTGCCCGTCCCAACAGGTCAGCGCCCCACCCTGCCAGACTTCTACGTCAAACCCACCTTCAATGGGCAACCCGCGACAGCAGGCAACGGCGCGATGACTGCGTTCGAGGCACAGAATCAAAGCCAAGTACGTGACCTTCACGCAGCCGCCATAAAAGCAGGCGGCACAGACGAGGGACAACCGGGGTTTCGCGCCGATTACGGCGCTGATTTCTACGTGGGTTATCTACGCGATCCCCAAGGCAACAAGATCGCATTGTTCTCATGCAATCCAAATGAACCCAGCCGCGACGACTGACACCGTCTATTAAGCTTGCGTAAGCACGATCTTCAACGCCCCTGCTCCCTCAACGATCTCTAACAAGCGGTCGATATTGGGATGTGCGCCCGGACGGTTCTTGGCATCCTCAGTGTTTTCCGCAAACAGCGCGAGGCCAAGACCGCAAGCCTGCACATCAAGACTGTCAAAGGTTTGAGCAAGATACTGGTAAACGGCCAATGACCCCTTCTTGCCCGCTTCATTTGGGATGGTGGCGACAATTGCACCATCAGCATCGACAAGATCAATACGTTCAAGCCCATCAATAGATGGCAAAATTTGCAGGTTGTCTTTGAACGAAGCTGTAGCTTGGATCATCGGGATATCCTTTTGGAAATGCATTTGCGCCCGCTCTTAACAGCTTTGATCTGCCGCCACTACCCGCGCGCCGCAACCTTCCCACGCCACATGATGAACAGGCCTGTGGCGACAATCAGCGCGCAGCCCACAATCGTGGCCCCATCTAAACGTTCGCCAAAGACCAATACACCCAAGCCAACGCCAAACACCAAACGGGTATAGCGGAACGGCGTGACCACAGATACTTCGCCCGTGCGCATCGCCTTCATCAAAGCGGTATAGGCAAACACGCCAATGCAGATCGCGCCAAGGATGAATGCAGCCGCCTGCCCCTCTGGCCAAACAAAAGCGCGTCCCTGCCACAGCGCGAAAACACCACCAGCAGCAATCACCGTCAAAAACCCGTAGAGGCCCAGTAACACAGTGCTCAGCGTCTTGGGCGCTGCGCGGCTGGCCAGATCACGCCCCGCCAATCCCAACATCCCTATGACGGCCAAAATGGACAGAGGCGAAAACGCATCCGTGCCCGGGCGCAAAACGATCAACACGCCAATCAACCCAACGACAATCGCGGCCCACCGCATCCAGCCAACCCGTTCACCAAAGAACACAGCCGCGCCTGCAACCACCACAATCGGGGTCGCCTGTAAAATGGCAGTGGCCGAAGACAGCGGCGTGATCGCAACGGCCAGCACGTAAAACAAGCGACCTGTAATTTCAAAACACATCCGAATACGCATGGGCGGCGATAAGACATCCGCGTGATACAGCGGTTCCTTGTTCCACAATGCAAGACAGGCAAAGATGACCGCGCCACCTGCCCCGAACAACATCAGCATCTGCCCTACAGGGACAGTGACCGCCGCCGCTTTGAACAGGCTGTCCTCAATCGCAAAGGCCGCCATTGAGGCAACCATCCACAGACTGCCGATCACATTCGACCGCTCGATATTTTTCGCATTCGCCGTCATTTTGGAGGCTGCCGTTGTTAGGGAAATCAATTGCATCCTTTGTGGCGCAAATGATCTTGCGGGGCAATCAGGCGCTAAGGGTTAACAAAGAGTTACGTGGTGGTTTCAAACCTTAACAAACGCAGGAACTGAACAGATCGTTAATGGGGTCCGTCGGTGGGAACTGCACAGATTGGCGGGCAAATTGTACAGTCTGCCCTGAAACCGTCGATTGGGCCCTAAAACCGCGCGGCCGACTGCACAGTTTTGGGCGGGTTCTGTACAGTTAGGGCTGTAATGCGCGTCGCGCGCCCCGTTAACCCTTGATCGTATGGCGCTGAATGCGACGCAGCATCAGCCAGACCAAAGTGACTACAGGCAGTGTAATCAGCGCCGTCATCATCCCCTTGCTCAGCCCCACAACATCCCCCAGTGGATATAGTAAATACGCCACCAAAGAGACGGCATAATAACTGATCGCAACCACCGACAGCCCCTCGACTGTGCGCTGCAATTGCAGTTGTTGATCCGAACGGCGGTCCATACTGGTCAACAACCCTTGGTTCTGGGCCGAGCGTTCCACATCTACCCGTGTTCTCAATAGGTTAGCGGCGCGGATCGACCGGCTGCTTAGCGCATCCAGCCGTCGTTCTGTAGACGCGACAGTCCGCATTGCCGGTTCGTACCTGCGCATCATGAACTCTGCAAAACTCTGCCGCCCCATAAATCGCTCTTCGCGCAATGCCGCGATCCTTTGATTTACGATTGCGGCGTAGGCCCCTGTTGCGCCAAATCGAAAGGACCCTTGGGCAGACTGGGTTTCCAACTCTGATGCGACCCCCAAAAGCGCATCAAGCGTGGCTTCAGCCACCGCATCATCAGCCCCGATATTACCAATCAAATCAGTAAGTTGACGATCTAACACGTTCAGATCTTCGCCCATGTTCTGGGCATGGGAAAACCCCAACATCGACATCGCTTTATAGGTCTCGATTTCACACAAACGTTGTACAATGCGACCCAGTCGCCGCCCCCCTGTTTCGGCACTCAGAAAGATGGCAAAGCGCTGATGACCCAAGGGATCAATTCGAAAATCCGCAGCAACAACCGCAGCATCATCCAACACCGAACTGACGGCCAAACTTTCGGGTACGAACCAGTCTTTGATGCGCTGGGAAATTTGATCCCGCTCTTGCATTTTTTCCATCCGCAATGAAACAGACGTGACCCGTTGACCCGGAGCATTGGCGAGCCAATCACTTGGAAAGCTTGAGAAAACCGTGTCTTCAAAAGGGCGCGGGTCCAAGCCATCGTTGAACACTGTATAGGTCACAAACTCGGTATGCTGTTCCCACTTCAACCAGTTTTTACCTATCTGGCCATAGTAATGCGTCGCATTGGGCTGTGGGTGTGGTGCGCCGTGGCGGTCAAGCAGCTCCAAAAGATGTGCAAACTCTTGCTCCGGATCACGGGTGGCCGCGTCACCCTTTTGTTTTAAAGCAATAAATGCTGCCGTACAGGGGGCCTCCATAATCGGAAAGGGCCGCGTGTGAAGTTCGTTTGCAACTTTGAAACGCAAAGGATGATCGTCAATTTGCAACATAAGGGATGCTCCGCTGATTCACCCAAATCATAACTATGGCGGCAGGAACGTCAAACTATTATGCATAAAAATCAGCTGCTTAACTGAATACCACGGTATACCGCACAAATAGTCACCTTTTCGCAAATGAAAAAGGCGAGCCCGTAACAGACCCGCCTTTTGATTTTCATTTGGATGATTTTAGTCGATCATCGGTAACAGCTTGTCCAATGACGCCTTCGCATCACCGTAGAACATGCGTGTATTTTCCTTAAAGAACAGTGGGTTCTCAATACCAGAGTAGCCAGTTCCTTGACCACGCTTGGACACAAACACTTGTTTGGCTTTCCAGCATTCCAACACAGGCATGCCTGCGATGGGAGAGTTAGGGTCATCCTGCGCCGCGGGGTTCACGATGTCATTGGACCCGATCACAATAGCCACATCAGTTTCAGGGAAATCATCATTGATTTCATCCATTTCCATGACGATGTCGTAGGGCACCTTCGCTTCCGCCAGCAACACGTTCATATGCCCCGGTAGACGTCCTGCAACAGGGTGAATCGCGAAACGCACGTACTTGCCTTGGGCACGTAATTTGCGCACCAATTCCGCGACACCTGACTGCGCTTGCGCCACGGCCATGCCATACCCTGGAATGATAACAACGCTCTCCGCCTCATTCAGAGCCGTAGCCACACCTTCAGCCTCAATTGCCACCTGTTCACCTTCAACGGCCATCTGCTCCCCTGCTGGGCCGCCAAAGCCGCCCAAGATCACGGAAACGAATGATCGGTTCATCGCCTTACACATAATGTAGGATAGGATCGCACCAGATGAGCCCACGAGCGCACCAACAACGATCATCAGGTCGTTGCCGAGGGAGAAACCAATCGCCGCCGCAGCCCAGCCAGAGTAGCTGTTCAACATCGAAACAACCACAGGCATATCCGCACCGCCAATGCCCATGATCAAATGGTAGCCAATGAACAACGCGGCCAAAGTCATTAAGAACAATGGGAAAAAGCCGCCAGTGTTAAAGTACCAAATCAGCGTGATTAGTGACACTGCAGCAGCGGCAGCGTTCAGCATGTGACCACCCGGCAGCTTTGTCGCCGCTGAATCCACTTTGCCCGCCAGTTTGCTATACGCGATGATTGAGCCGGTGAACGTAATCGCACCAATAAAGATGCCGAGGAACAGCTCAACCCGCAGGATTGAGATTTCGACGGCTGTTTTTTTGGCAATTAATTGTCCGAATGTGCCTAAAGATTCTAATTCTTCGCCCTTAACATACAGGACAACCAGAACGTTATCGATTTCAAAGTGCGCGATAAAGCCCACGAAGACCGCTGCCAAACCAACAAGTGAGTGCATCGCAGCCACCAGCTCGGGCATTTGTGTCATTTGCACTTTGGTCGCCAATTGATAACCGATGTAACCGCCACAGGCGATCATGATCATCGACAAGAACCAGAGGCCAGAGCCCGGCCCGATCAACGTTGCAGCCACAGCCAACGCCATGCCTGTAATGCCATACCATACCGCGCGTTTCGCGCTTTCTTGGCCAGACAAACCGCCAAGACTAAGAATGAAAAGAACCGCTGAGACCACATAGGCCGCTGTTGTAAAACCATATTCCATGAATTCGCTCCTTTACGATTTCTGGAACATGGCGAGCATACGCCGTGTCACAAGAAAGCCGCCGAAAATATTAATACCGGTCATAAAGACACCAAGCGCTGCCAGTAGGATAACAAGGAATGATCCCGATCCAATTTGCATCAAAGCGCCCAAAATGATGATCGACGAAATTGCATTTGTGACCGCCATCAGCGGTGTGTGCAGGCTGTGTGCCACGCCCCAGATAACCTGAAAGCCAATGAACACGGCCAACACAAACACAATAAAGTGCTGCATAAAGCTGGCTGGTGCGACCAACCCCACGGCCAATAGCACAGCACCACCAACGGCCAACAATGTAACCTGATTGCGTGTTTGCGCCTTGAACGCAGCAACTTCTGCAGCGCGTTTTTCCTCAGCTGTTGGCTCAGGCACCGCTTCTTTCTTGGGGGCCGCAGCGATCGCTGCGATCTTAGGTGGCGGTGGTGGGAACGTGATTGCTTTTGCGTGGGTCACAGTGGCCCCGCGAATAACATCATCTTCCATGTTGTGATCAATCACGCCGTCTTTTTCAGGGGTCAGATCAGTCATCATATGACGAATGTTGGTCGAATACAGGGTCGACGCCTGCGCTGCCATGCGGCTTGGGAAATCCGTGTAACCAATTATGGTCACACCGTTTTCGGTCACAATCTTCTCGTCCATGACGGTCAGTTTGCAGTTACCGCCTTTTTCAGCAGCCAGATCAACGATGATGGAACCCTGCTTCATCGCCCCGACCATGTCTTCGGTCCACAGCTCTGGCGCATCGCGGTTCGGGATCAACGCTGTTGTGATGACAATGTCGATTTCGGGTGCCAGTTCGCGGAACTTGGCCAATTGGGCCTCGCGGAATTCTGGGCTGGAAACTGCGGCGTAACCACCTGTTGCAGCACCGTCGGCTTGTTCTTCCTCAAAATCGAGAAAGACAAATTCTGCCCCCATCGATTCAATCTGTTCGGCCACTTCTGGGCGGACATCAAAGGCATATGTGATCGCGCCCAAGCTGGTGGAGGTACCCACAGCTGCCAATCCAGCAACCCCAGCACCAACAACCAAAACCTTGGCCGGTGGAACCTTGCCTGCAGCTGTAATCTGACCGGTAAAGAAACGGCCAAAGTTATTGCCAGCTTCAATAACGGCGCGGTAGCCCGCGATGTTGGCCATCGAGGAAAGTGCATCCATCTTCTGGGCACGTGAAATGCGTGGCACCATGTCCATCGCAACAACCGTGGACCCCTTTTTCGCTGCTGATTTCAGCAACTTGTCATTCGCAGCAGGATTGATGAATGAAATCAACGTCTGTCCGTCGCGCAGGCGCTTCACTTCGGTTTCATCTGGTGCACGTACTTTGGCAACCACATCTGCAGCTTTCCAAAGAGCCGCAGCTGTTTTCGCAATTTCCACACCAGCGGCGGTATAATCGGCATCCGAAAAGCCAGCTTCAGCGCCGGCTCCCGTTTCGATCAGACAGTCGTGGCCTAGTTTTTGCATTTGCGCGGCACTTTCCGGCGTCATAGCAACGCGGCGTTCGCCTTCGAACATTTCCTTTGGTGTTCCGATTTTCACTCGAACACTCCCCCATTCATCGTATTAGCTTTACGTCACATAAGACATTAAACACGACAAAAAGAACACTTCCAGAGCGAACTTAGGATATTATTGGTTTCATGGGGCGTTATTCGAAAATGTGACCTGACGGTAACATTGCTTCCCAATTGGGCTACATATAAGGAATTATATTTCGCGACAAATTACCCAGCTAACAAACTAAGGTTGACAGAAACATGTCGAATGGCCCGTTTACCCTGCCCTTAAAAACGCCCTTGGGTTTTTATCAACCCTGCTGACAAAGGGACCGCGCCCAAGTCGAACAGCGCGGTGAATGGACGAATGCGGCCACTCCTCTGGCCGTTTTACCAATCCAGCTTGAAAAGGTGCGAAATGTATCATCTGACGGTGTGCCTCTAAATCCTCATCGTCTCGCAAATGGTATTACCAGAAACGTCGTTGCCAAATCCCTTTGTTGTAGGGTTTGAAATCAGATGGTCCGCCAACCTCAACAGCAGGCAATCCGCGCGAGAACTCGGATTTCAGCATACGCCACCGCTTGCTAAAATCCACATCATCCTCTGGCAGCGTCCATATCGTGTGGATTGCAGCAGGCATCACAACGATCTCGTCGATCTGAAATGGAATAGCATTGAGCGTCTTGCGCGTTGCATGACGCAGACGCTCAATCTGTTGAACCAAAAGGTTGGAATGACGGTCTTGCAGGCGGACTGTGAAAAACAGCTTGCCGATGGGGCGGAGGTGTTGGGTTTGATCTAACATCCCGACACACTGCAACAGCATGGTTAAGCATCGCTTAAAACGCGCGGATCAACCGGTTTTCTTTAATGCAGGACGCATCTCACCCGCGTCCCACGCGTGTACCGCATCTCCAAAGGCCGTGAATAACGCCTCAGACACCGGGTTCTCTGCCGCTTTCCATTCGGGATGCCACTGTACAGACATCGTAAATCCGGGTGCGTCTTTAATGTAGATCGCTTCGGGCGTGCCATCAGGGGCAACACCGTCAATCACAACACGTGCGCCTGCTTCTTTGATCCCTTGCCCATGCAGCGTGTTAGTCGAAACCTCGTTGGAGCCAAGAACGCGGTGGAACACACCGCCGTCCGTAAACTTCACAGCGTGACGCAACGCGAATTTTTCTTCCAACGTGCCATCAGGTGGCATCCGGTGGTTGCTGCGCCCAGGGAGGTCCCGAATTTCTGGATACAATGAACCACCCATGGCAACATTCACCTCTTGGAACCCGCGGCAGATGCCAAAGATCGGCAAACCCCGTTCGACACAGGCTCGGATCAAAGGAAGCGCGACACCATCACGACCGCGATCAAAATCGCCATAGGCGGGTGTCGCCTCTTCGCCGTATTCATCAGGGTGGACGTTTGGACGTGCGCCAGTGAAGATAAAGCCAGCGCAGCGCTCCATAAGGTCTTCGATTTGGACATGCTTGGGGGATGTTGGGATCAGCAGCGGCAAAGCATTGCAAACATCTCCAACGGCTTCGACGTTGATCGAACCACTGCCGTAGACTTCATAAGTATCATTGATCATGTGACTGTTGGTCAGAATACCGATAATTGGCCGTGCCATAACATTCCCTAACAAGTTTTCGCGTTGTCAGCAGATGTAATACGAAGGGCGGACTGTGAACAGCCCGCCCAATGCGCAGATATCTGTGCGCAAATCCGCAAGTCAGATCGTTTTAGATTTCGCCAGTCAATCCAGCAGCTTCGATACCAGCCATTGCAGCAATCGCATCGTTGTCTGATGTATCACCAGTTACGCCAACGGCACCGATCACGGCACCCTTTTTGTCGCGCACCAAAACGCCACCCGGAACCGGGATCATTTGGCCGCCAAATGCACCACCAGCAGCGGCAATGAAATAGGCTTGCGCCTCGGCACGTGCCATTTGCGCAGTACCAGCCATGCCTAGCATGATGGAGCCGTATGCTTTGCCTTGGGCAATCGCGAAACGACCCGGTGCTGCACCATCTTCACGTTCGAATGCTTGGACGTGGCCGCCAGCATCCAAAATAACAACAGACATTGGTTTTAGGTCTAGCTCACGGCTTTTTTCCATGGCTTTGCGGATGATTGTGCGGGCTTTTCTAAGATTGATCATCTTGATTTCCTTTAAATATTTTAAGTTCGGTTGGGCCTTAGCCCGTTACGCTTTTGAATTCGAGGCGACGTTCGTGTAGGACTGGCTCTGTATAGCCTGATGGCTGTACGCGACCCTTGAGCACCAGATCACAGGCAGCTTGGAACGCAACGCCGTGAAATGTTGGTGCCATAGTGATATAGCTTGCGTCGCCCGCGTTCTGACCATCCACAACAGCTGCCATCTTGCGAAGGCCTGCCATCACTTGATCCTCAGAGATCACTCCGTGGTGCAACCAGTTCGCCATAGCTTGTGCAGAAATACGGCAAGTTGCGCGATCTTCCATCAGGCCAACGTTGTTGATGTCTGGGACTTTGGAGCAACCAACACCCTGATCAACCCACCGCACAACATAGCCAAGGATACCTTGGGCGTTGTTCTCGATCTCACGTGCTATTTCTTCGTCGCTTAGGTTGCGGCCTGTCATGACAGGAACGGTAAGCAGATCCTCAAGCGTGCCACGTGCACCGCCGTCTTTGATCTCGACCTGACGGGCCAAAACATCAACGTGGTGGTAATGTGTAGCGTGCAAGGTGGCCGCTGTTGGGGATGGAACCCATGCACAGTTTGCACCTGACTGAGGGTGACCTACCTTCGCAACCAACATGTCTGCCAT
>DLQI01000090.1:15534-16145 GCA_002478745.1 Rhodobacteraceae bacterium UBA7436
TTGCGATCCTCATAGGATGCGATCCACGGCGCAGCTTTCATTTCGCCTTTAGGCACCATTGGGCCTGCTTCCATAGATGTGTGGATTTCATCGCCTGTGCGATCCAAGAAACCAGTGTTGATGAAGGCAACGCGTGATTTTGCAGCGCGGATACATTCGCCAAGGTTTGCAGAGGTGCGGCGTTCTTCGTCCATAATGCCCAGTTTGACAGTGTTCGCAGGCAAGCCCAAAACGCCTTCAACACGAGTGAAAATCTCATCAGCAAAGGCCACTTCTTCTGGACCATGCATCTTTGGCTTAACCACATAGACAGAACCAGTGACCGAGTTGCCGCCCTCACGCTGCAAGTCGTGCATCGCAATCATGGATGTCATCATCGCATCCATCAGGCCCTCGCCCACTTCCAAACCATCACGATCGGTGATCGCAGGGTTGGTCATCAGGTGCCCCACATTGCGCACCAACATCAGGGCGCGGCCCTTTGCGGTGATTGTGCTGCCATCGGGTGCAGTGAACGTACGGTCGCCCGCCATTTCACGGGTGACGGATTTACCGCCTTTTTCGAACGTCTCTTTCAGATCGCCGCGCATCAGGCCAAGCCAGTTGGTGTA
>DLQI01000106.1:0-14058 GCA_002478745.1 Rhodobacteraceae bacterium UBA7436
GAAACTTTCCTTGGCTCAGTATCGCGAAATGGCTGCATTTGCGCAGTTCGGTTCCGATCTGGACGCTGCAACACAACAAATGTTGAACCGCGGTGCGCGTTTGACTGAGTTGATGAAGCAACCACAGTACGCACCGTTGACCAACGCCGAAATCGTTTGCGTCATCTTTGCAGGTACAAATGGTTACCTCGATGCAGTTGCTGTTACTGAGGTTGGTCGTTTCGAGACTGCAATGTTGGCGCACCTGCGCAACAACAATGCGGACTTGTTGGCTGACATCACAGACAACGACCGTAAGGTGAAGGGTGAACTGGCAGACAAGATCAAAGCCGCACTTGACGCATTCGTCGCAGATTTCGCTTAAGGGGATAAAGCCAGATGGCCAACCTCAAGGAACTCAAAAACAGGATCACGAGTGTTAAGAACACTCGTAAGATCACAAAGGCCATGCAAATGGTTGCCGCGGCGAAGCTTCGCCGCGCGCAGGAAGCTGCGGAGCAGTCACGTCCCTATACAACGCGTTTTAACGCGGTGATGGGTGGCTTGGCCGCGTCCGTAGGTGGCAGCGGCTCTGCGCCGAAATTGTTGTCAGGTACTGGCAGCGACGACGTGCAGTTGATGGTTGTCATGACGTCAGAACGTGGTCTTTGCGGCGGGTTCAATACGAACATCGTTAAGAAGGCTAAACTCCACGCTGCTGCTTTGAAGGCTGCGGGCAAGACTGTTAAGATCTTGACTGTTGGCAAAAAAGGCCGCGATCAAATGAAGCGCGAATTTGGCGATTTGTTTGTAGGCCATGTCGATATGACAGAGGTCAAGCGTGTTGGTTATACGGATGCGCAAGGCATCGCAAAAGACGTGTTGACCCGCTTTGATGCAGGTGAATTCGACGTTGCGACTATCTTCTATGCGCAATTCCAAAACGTTGTGACACAGATCCCAACTGCACAGCAAATTATTCCAGCTTCATTTGAAGTGGAAGAGGATGCAGCTGAAGCGGCATTGTACGACTACGAACCAAGCGAAGAGGCCATTTTGGCTGACTTGCTGCCACGTGGTGTTGCAACTGCCATCTTTAGTGCGCTGTTGGAAAACGGAGCGTCCGAACAGGGCGCGCGTATGTCCGCAATGGACAACGCGACACGAAATGCGGGTGAAATGATCGACAAGTTGACGATCCAATACAACCGTTCGCGTCAAGCCGTGATCACCAACGAGCTGATTGAAATTATTTCGGGTGCGGAAGCACTCTAAAGAACCGGAGAAATACGACATGGCAAATGCAGTCGGCAAAATTACTCAAGTCATCGGCGCGGTCGTCGACGTTCAGTTTCAGGATAACCTTCCTGCAATTCTGAACGCTATTGTGACTGACAACAACGGCAAGAAACTGACGCTAGAAGTAGCGCAGCACCTTGGCGAAAACACAGTACGCGCAATTGCGATGGACGCGACCGAAGGTTTGGTCCGTGGCGCTGCGGTAACTGACACTGGTGAACCTATTCAGGTTCCAGTTGGTTCCGGCACATTGGGCCGCATCTTGAACGTGACAGGCGAGCCTGTTGACGAACAGGGTCCAGTTATCGCGACAGAAACACGTTCAATCCACGGCGAAGCGCCAGCGTTTGATCAACAGTCCACAGCGACTGAAATTTTGACAACAGGCATCAAAGTGATCGACCTTTTGGCACCATATACAAAAGGTGGTAAAATTGGTTTGTTCGGTGGTGCTGGTGTTGGCAAAACCGTTTTGATCATGGAATTGATCAACAACATTGCGAAGGTACACTCCGGTGTGTCCGTGTTTGCGGGTGTTGGTGAGCGTACGCGTGAAGGTAACGACCTTTACCACGAGATGATCGAATCTAACGTTATCGTTCCTGACAACTTGCCTGAGTCTAAGATTGCTCTGGTATACGGTCAGATGAACGAACCTCCAGGTGCGCGTATGCGTATTGCTTTGACTGGTTTGTCTTTGGCAGAGCAGTTCCGCGATGACACGGGTTCTGACGTTTTGTTCTTCGTTGATAACATCTTCCGCTTTACTCAAGCTGGTTCTGAGGTTTCTGCGCTTTTGGGTCGTATCCCATCTGCGGTTGGCTACCAGCCAACATTGGCGACCGACATGGGCATGATGCAAGAGCGTATCGCGTCTACAAAGAACGGTTCCATTACATCAGTTCAAGCTGTGTACGTTCCTGCGGATGACCTTACCGACCCTGCACCAGCGACATCGTTTGCTCACCTTGATGCGACAACTGTTTTGGATCGTTCCATCTCAGAAAAAGGTATCTATCCAGCGGTTGACCCACTTGGTTCAACATCACGTTTGCTAGATCCATTGATCATTGGTGACGAGCACTACAAAGTTGCGACAGACGTTCAGCAAGTTTTGCAGCGTTATAAGTCTTTGCAAGACATCATCGCGATTTTGGGCATGGACGAATTGTCAGAAGAAGACAAATTGTCAGTTGCTCGTGCGCGTAAGATTGAACGTTTCCTAAGCCAACCATTTGACGTTGCAAAAGTATTTACTGGCGCAGACGGCAAACAGGTGCCTTTGGAAGACACAATCAAGTCGTTCAAAGCTGTTGTAGCTGGCGAATACGATCACCTACCAGAGGGTGCCTTCTACATGGTTGGCGGCATCGAAGATGTGATTGCAAAAGCCGAGAAAATGGCAGCAGAAGCAGCCTAAGGAGCCTGAACAATGGCAGACACTATGCAATTTGATCTGGTTTCACCTGAAAAGTCTCTGGCCTCTGGGCCAGCGACATCAGTGCAAATCCCTGGTGCGGATGGCGACATGACGGTTATGGCCAATCATGCTCCAACAATCACCACGTTGCGCCCTGGTGTGCTGCGTGTTGAGGCACCAGACGCCACAACAGAATACGTTGTGACCGGTGGCTTTGCTGAGATCAGTGCTGCAGGCGTTTCAGTTTTGGCTGAACGTGCAGTGGCAAAAGGCGATATGACGGCCGAAGACATGAGCGAAATGGTTGCTGAAGCGCGCGCTGCGCTGAACAATGCCAAAGAGTTCTTTGAAAACGAGCCGGGCCCGGTTGATGATGCTGCCAAGTTGTTGGCAGACATGGTCGCAATGGGCGATGATATGGGTATCGGCTCAAAGTAATTTGACCCGACTATCTTAAGAGTAATAGAGGCCCCGTTTTTCGGGGCCTTTTTTGCTTTTTTGGGGGGCGTAATCTCCCCTATTAGGTGTTAATGATGAATCGAATTTGAAGTGAAGTGATTATGAAGCGCCTACGCAGCCGTCTAATGGGAATAGAGCAAGGGGACACCGTCCTCTTCTCGGACTTTGAGAATGATGGTGAAATGTGGACGGGTCGCGGTCAACGCGAACGTCGCCGCCGTATCAAATTCTCCGAGCCGTTCCACACCCCGCCAAATGTACAAACGTCTGTGAGCCTTTGGGACATGGATGCTTCCACGGTAATCCGTGCTGATGTTGCCGCAGAAACGGTGACTGAGAATGGTTTTGATCTGGTGTTTCGCACATGGGGTGACACACGCGTCGCCCGTGCCCGCATTGGATGGATAGCCATTGGTGAGCTGAGTGACGAAGATGATTGGGACGTGATGTAGGGGCACAGACCTCACAAAAAAGGGCGGGGATGAACCCGCCCAATTTGATACTGAAACAGGGCGCTTTGCAGCGCCCTTTTGTTATTCTGCTGGGTACATGCCGTCGTAGATTGGTCCAAGGCTTTCGGCCTCAAACAACGACGATACGGATGTGCCTGTCCAGATGTTCATGATCGCTTGGGCAAACACAGGTGCCGTTGGCACAACGCGGATGTTGCCTGCATCAAGGATAGCTTGTGTTGGCTGGATCGTGTCGGTGATGACCAAAGATTTCATAACCGAATTGGTCACACGCTCGACCGCTGGGCCAGACATAACGCCGTGGCTGATGTAGCTGTGTACTTCCTTAGCGCCGTTCTCAAGCAGGACTTCAGCTGCTTTGCACAGGGTGCCCGCAGTATCGCAGATGTCGTCCACGATGAGGCAAACTTTGCCCTCAACGTTCCCGATCACTGTCATCTCTGCAATCTCGCCCGGTTTTTCGCGACGCTTGTCTACAATGGATAAGGGGGAGTTGATACGTTTGGCTAGCTCACGTGCACGTGCAACGCCACCAACGTCAGGGGAAACAACCATTAGCTCGTCCATGCGGTCTTTGAATTGGTCCTTAATGTCCAAAGCAAAAACAGGAGAGGCATAAAGGTTGTCCACTGGGATATCAAAGAACCCTTGGATCTGTGCAGCGTGAAGGTCCATTGTAAGAACCCGTTCGATACCTGCACCAACCATCATGTTGGCAACCATCTTGGCAGTGATGGGGGTACGCGCTTTTGTGCGGCGGTCCTGACGGGCATAACCGAAGTATGGGATCACTGCTGTGATACGTGCCGCAGAGGAGCGACGCAGCGCATCACACATGATCAGCAGTTCCATCAGGTTGTCATTGGTAGGGTTGGACGTTGGCTGGATGATAAACATATCCTCGCCACGTACGTTTTCGAACACTTCTACAAAAATCTCGCCATCGTTAAATCGTTCGACGCGGGCATCAACAAGTCCCACATCTACGCCACTGTGCAACGACATACGTTCGGCGATGGAAGAGGCCAAAGGTTTGTTAGCGTTGCCTGTGATCAGTTTGGGTTGGTCGGTGACTGGCATATTTTGTATCCCCAGAGATGCGGCGGATACGCCGCATGTATATTTGACAGATTCGCGATGGTGGCATCCGCTTATCACGCCTATAGTTCTGGGCATAGCTTACCCCGACCTATTGGAGAAACATAATGGCTCATATCGATTATTACTTTGCGACCCTTTCCCCATATGCCTACCTTGCTGGCACTCGTATGGAAGAAGTTGCGGCAAAACACGGTGCAACAATTACGTACAAACCTCTGGATATTATGGGCTTGTTTGGCCGCACTGGCGGAACTGCACCAAAAGATCGCCATATCAGTCGTATGGAATATCGTGCCATCGATCTGTTGCGCCAGTCCGCGGCATTGGGCATGGATTTCAACCTGAAACCGGCCCATTGGCCAACAAACATGGCCCCATCGTCTTATGCATTGATCGCAGCGCAAAACGCGGGTGGTGGTGACATGGGCAAAGCGGTCCACGCATTGCTGCGCGCTGTTTGGGTGGAAGAAAAAGACATCGCCGAAGATGCCGTGATCAAAGCATGCCTAGAAGAAGCAGGTTTTGATCCGTCTTTGGCTGACAGCGGTCTTTTGGAAGGTGCAGAAACCTATGGCCGCAACCTAGACGAAGCCGTTGAAAATGGTGTGTTCGGTGCACCATTCTACATCACGGATGATGGCACACGGTTCTGGGGCCAAGACCGTATTGCGGACCTTGATGCGCATTTGGCATCAAAGGCTTAATTCTAAACGTGCACACACATACACGTATATTTGGGCAGGGGCCGCGTCAGACCCTTGCCATCCACTGTTCGCTTGCGCACTCGGGTTCGTTGACGGGCCTGATGGGGGCGTTGTCGGATCAATTGACTGCTGTTGCCTATGATCTTCCAAGCCATGGCCGATCTGGTGATTGGGATGGCAGGGGTGACTTGCATGACGTAGCCACCGATATGGGCCGCGCGTTGCTGACAGAACCGATGGATTTGATCGGTCATTCCTTTGGCGCGACGGTCGCCTTACGCTTGGCGATAGAACATCCAGAGCTGGTGCGCAGCGTGACAATGATTGAACCTGTCTATTTTGCGCCCGCGATTGCGGATCACCCTGATGAAATGTTTGCGGCTCTTGGTGTGAACGAGGAATTCAATGCGGCGTGGGCAGCAGGCGACCGCGAAACAGCGACGCGTTGTTTTAACCGTGCTTGGGGCGATGGCACCAAGTGGGCTGATTTTTCACCGCGAGCCCGCAGCTATATGACCGACCGTATTCATTTTGTTGTTGGCAGTGCGCCGTTCTTGGAAGAGGACAGCGCGGGGCTGCTGAAGAACGATATGTTTGCGCGCGCAACCATGCCTGCTTTGTTGATCAAAGGTGGTGCGTCAAATGAGGTCGCAGGCTTTATCAATGAAGCAATCGCGCGGCGTTTACCTGATGCTACCAGCGCCAGCATTGAAGGTGCAGGCCACATGGCACCGCTAACGCACCCCGAACAGGTGGCCGACGTCATTCGCGCGTTTTTGAGCGTTTTAGAAGCGTGAGATAAACTGGTCGATCTGCTGCGTGCTGAGAGACCAATCACAAACAAATCGCGCCATCAATTGCTCGTCTGGATCACCTGCGTCCACATCACCACCCATCACATAGTAAACCGCGCCACTGCTCAATAGCTTTTGGTGCACGGCGCGTGGCAATGTGGCGAAGATGATGTTTGCATCAACAGAGTGCAGGATATTCGCGCCATTCGCTTTTAGACCGCTAAGCAGATGGGTGCAGTTGTCGTTGGCTTTGGTTGCGGCCTTTAGCCAAGCGTCCTCTTTAAGGTATCCCGACATTTGTGCCGAAAGGTAGCGATGTTTGGACAATAGATGCGCCCCGCGTTTGCGGCGCAGTTCAAATTCCCATGCTTTTGTGGGCTCAAAAAAGATCACGGCTTCGACACCCATACAGCCGTTTTTAGTACCGCCAAAACTGACCATATCAACACCAGCTTTCCACGTCATTTCAGCAGGCGTACAACCCAGTGCAACAAGAGCATTGGCAAAGCGTGCGCCGTCTAGGTGAACGGGCAGGTCGAATTCTTTGGCCACGGCGCTGAGCGTTTGGATTTCTTCAACGCTATAAACGCCGCCTTGTTCGGTCACTTGTGTGATCGACACGGGCCCGCGTTGTGGTCCGTGGACACCGCGGTTTTGTTCGTTTGTAATAGTGGCGCGCAAGGCATCGGGCGTCATGCGATCGGTGCCGGGGACCAAGGTGAGTTTGGCACCGCCTGCGTAAAATTCGGGTGCGTTGCATTCATCCTCATGGATGTGGGCAACTGGTGAGCAAAAGATGGTGTCCCATGGCTGTGTGTAGCTGGCCAAGGCCAGTGCGTTCGCAGCCGTTCCAGTCGTGACCAGATATATCGTGGCTTCTGGCGCTTCAAACAGATCACGCAGGGTTTGGCGGACCTCGTCCATGATAGTGTCGTTGCCGTAGGGCATTTGGTAGCCGGTGTTGGCGTCAGCGAGGGCTTGCATCACTTCAGGTAGGCCAGGGCCTGCGTTGTCGGATGCAAAAAACATTACTTTGGTTCCTCGATAATGTGATCTTCCCAATCTTCTTGGGGGATATCAAATTCGGATAGGGTTTGCCCCTTGATGCTTATGCCCGCCTCATGCACAGAATCGGGGTTTCCCGTTACCAAAGGGTGCCATTGCGGCAATGGTTTGCCTTCCCACAACAGGCGGTAGGCGCAGGTTGTGGGCATCCAATAGGCGTGAGTGTCTAAGTTATCAGGTCTTAAAACGATGCAATCGGGCACGAATTGGTGGCGGTTTTCGTAATGTACGCAGCGACAGGTCGCGTCATCCAATAGGCGGCAGGCGATGTTGGTCAGGGCCACTTCGCCGCTGTCTTCGTCTTCCAACTTGTTGAGGCAGCATTTGCCACAGCCGTCACACAGCGCTTCCCATTCTGCTGGGTTCATTTTGGCAAGCGGTTTGCGTTCCCAGAACTTGGCGGCAAGTTTGGTCATAGGGCCCCCAGAATTTCACGCGATTGGGCACAGTCGGCATCCATTTGCGTGATCAGGGTCTCAAGGCTATCAAAGTTCTCTTCTCCGCGCAGGTACGCGACCAGCGCGACAGAGGCCTGAGCGTCATATAAATCACCAGAGAAATCGAACACGAAGGTTTCGATATTGGGTTTGTTTTCCCCAAACATCGGGCGCACCCCAAGAGAGGCCGCGCCGTGATATGTGCCTGCGTGTGGACCATCAAGAACGTCAAAGATTACGGCGTACACACCAAGGGCCGGCAAATGTAGCCCATCAACGGACATATTGGCTGTTGGATAGCCCAATTCCCGCCCGCGCTGTTCGCCGCCAATCACGGGCCCTTCAATGCGGTGCCAGTGGCCCAACATTTCGGCCGCGATTTCAGGGTGCCCATCAGCCAGCGCCTTGCGGATAGCGGTAGAGGAAACTGTGTCTGTGTTCGCGGCCAAAAGCGGTGCAATCGTCACGCCAAATCCCATTTCTTTTCCAAAGGCGACCAAATCATGCGTGGTGCCAGCGCGGTCTTTGCCAAAACAAAAATCAGCACCCACAACGACATGTGCAAGGCCAAGGCCATCGGCAATCACGCTTTGCGCAAATTCGCGCGGCGTGAGCGAAGCCATGGCGGTGTTAAAGTTCAACTCATACAGCCGATCCACGCCCAATTTTTCCAAGCGGCTGGAACGGGCCTCGCGGCTCATCAGGCGAAAATGGGGGGCTTCGGGTGCAAAGTAGGCGCGGGGGTGGGGTTCAAAGGTCATGACCCCCAACGGCGCATCAGGATTTGCGGCGCGCGCTAGATCGATCACGGATTGATGACCGATGTGAACACCGTCGAAATTCCCAATCGCGACGGTCGCGCCGCGATCTTGGGGTTCTATGAATTGGTAGTCTCGAATAATACGCATAAACATTGCCTAGCGAGGTGGGCGAGGTGACGCAAGAACCCTAAGGCAAGGTAAGTTAAATCATGCAGGTGTGCGCGACGGGGCCATAACGGTTGCGTCGCCAATGATGACGTTTTTGCCATCCACAGTGCAAACGCAATCCAACTTTACCCGACTTTTTTCGGGCTGGATATCTGTCACGGTGACTTGCGCATGAACGGTGTCGCCGGGCCGAACAGGCGCAAGAAACTTGAGGTTCTGCGCCATGTAGATCGTGCCGTGACCTGGTAATTGCTCCCCGATAACCGCAGAGATCAAACCAGCGCTTAGCATCCCGTGGGCAATACGGCCTTTAAACATGGTGTTTTGGGCGTATTCTTCATCGATATGGACGGGATTATGGTCTGTGCTAACTTTGGCGAACATCTCGATGTCGCTATCTGTGATGACCTTCTCGAGGCTGCGCGTCATGCCCAATTCGATGTCTTCAATAAAGATAGTGCCGCGAATGATGTCTTGCATGTTTGCCACCTAAGGTAATTATTGCAACCCCAAACGGCTTGCATTGTAACTTTATTGCGCGAAGGGTGCGCGGTGACAAGTGGAAAAACAGCTTAGCGCAGGTGTCCAATTGTGAAGGTTGGGTTTGATTGCTCTGCTTCCAAATAGGCGGCCAGCAAATCGGGATCAGGTTGTGTCACTGTTTTGGTTTCTGCAGCGGCTAGACCACCTGAGATGAACAGGGAATCGATATCTTCGCCCATGGCCCCTTTGATGTCGGTGATGACGCCGTCCCCAATCGCAAGGATGGCAGAATCTGGCACATCGACGCCCAAAGCAAACAAGCGGCGGCGGGCAAGGTCATAGATGGGGGGATGTGGTTTGCCGAAATACAGACTTTCGCCGCCCATTTCTGTATAAAGTTGGGCCAGCGCACCGGCACACCACTCCCGCACCTCACCGCGATCCACAACGATGTCAGGGTTGGCGCACAGCAGTTTTAGGCCCATTTGTTTGGCCATCAAAAACTGTGGGCGCATGGTTTCTGGGTCGGCCATAGAGTCTTGAGGGCCCATGCAAACAATACCTGTGGCCTGTTCCAGCGGTACTTGGGTGATTTCCATCGGATCCTCAAGAACGTCGATGGGATCAAAGAACGCTTGGTCGTGGGCTTCGCCGATGAACCAAACCTTGTCCCCGACCACGCCGCGGTACATGGCCGAACGGGCGCTGTCGCCGGAGGTGGCGATTTCGTCCCAGGCATCATCTGGCACGCCAAATGTCTTAAGTTGCAACAAAACACCTGCGCGTGGGCGCGGGGAGTTGGTGACAAGGATGACTTTGCCACCTTGTTTTCGATAGTCTTGCAATGCCTTCACGGCGTCGGGCAAAGCAGCCACGCCGTTGTGAACGCAGCCCCATAGATCAACGAACAAGGCGTCATAGCGGGCAGAAACTTCGCTAAGGTTTGTGATGATCTGGGACATGTAATCGCTCCGGTATAAATGCGTCATTTGGTGTTTAGCGACCTGAACCATAAGGGCAAAGGGCTAAAGGCAAAGGGCCGCCCAATGCGTGGCGGCCCTGTATTGGTTTTACGTATTGGGCGCTTGGCCCAAGGCAGTGCCCTGATCTTAGACTTTAAGGTTCGGGATGATCTGCTTTTTGCGGCTCATGATGCCAGGCAATACAACTGTGTCGCCCGTAACTGTCGCGCCAAAGCTTTTTTCAGCAACGGTTTTGACCAAGTCATTTGGCACCATCAATGTGGCTTCCTCGTTCAGGATGTCGACCACGAACAACAGAACCTCATCGGCACCATCTTCGGCAGCTACATCAACCATTGAGGCCATAAGGCTGTCTTTGCGATCTAGAACCAATTTCGGTGCAGTTGTTTCCAACACGGACACGCGGAACTGTTTGCCGTCGACTTTGAATTCTTTGCTGTCCATGCGCAGCAATTCTGCGTCTGAAAAGGCAGAGATGTCAGATTTGGCTTCAAACATTTCAGAGGCGTATGCAGAGATGTCGATGCCAAGGTCTTTGGCCAAATCATGTGCAATCGCTTTGTCTTCTTGCGTTGTGGTTGGGGAACGGAATTCCAGCGTGTCGGACAAGATGCATGACAACATCGCGCCTTTTACGTCTGTTGGCATTTGCGCCATGTCTTTGCCGATCATCTTCCACATGATTGTGGCTGTGCAGGCCAAAGGTTCGATGCGGATGTCGATTGGGCCTTTGGTTTCAAGGCCACCCACCAACTTGTGGTGATCGATGATTGCTGTGATGTCGCAGTCATTGATGCCCGCTGGCAATTCAGCAGGATTGTTGGTGTCAACGATGACGACAGGCGTGTCAGCCGCAACGTCAGATACGATTTCTGGCTTGTCCAGGTTCCAGCGCTTTAGCACAAACAACGCTTCGGTGTTTGGCTCGCCCAACAAGACTGGTTTAGCTGCAACGCCTTTGATCTCGTTCAGGTACCATGCCCAGATGATTGGGCTGCCTGTGCTGTCTGTGTCTGGTGATTTGTGGCCGAAAACGAGCGTTGTCATGGGGACATTCCTGAATATATGTGCGAATTTTTTTGCCTTATAGGCGGCACATATCCACTTGTCACCATCTGAGCCTTGCTATGATGTCACATGCGCTATGCGCTGGGATCATCCAAGGCCCAGTTCCGCCCGCTTCTTCTTTGTCAGTTTGGCGACGACCATGTCGTATGAATAGGTGATGTGATTGCGCAGCTCTGTATCAGACAACCCCGGTTCGGCGTAATGTTGGATCCATTTCAACCCACGCGACGCAAGGTATGGGGCAGGGCGCAGGCCATCCATGTCGGGTAAAATTTGAAACGCCATGTCCGATACCTTGAACGTAAATGCGGCATCGTTTTCGTGCCAGCCGCTTAGGCCATAAAGTTTGCCGCCAACTTTCCACACATCAGAATTGCCCCATTGGATCACATGGGTGGATTGGGGCAGGCTGGCGCAAAAGGCGTTGAATTCATCACGTGTCATAAGTTTAGTTTAGACGCTTGGGTTCTTAGCGCAATTGCTGATAAGTTTTGCCCATGAACACACCACGCGAAACTGATCTGTACGGCCCCGTTAAATCCTTCCTTGAAGGGCAGGGATATGTTGTGAAATCCGAAGTGGGCGCGGCCGATGTGGTGGCTGTGCGCGGGGGTGAACCGCCACTGATTGTTGAACTGAAACTAGGGTTTTCGCTGACCTTGGTGCATCAGTGTATCGCGCGCCTTGCTGTTTCGGACGAAGTTTACATGGCTGTGGCCACGGGCAAGGGCAAACCCTTTGCCAAATCCCTTAAGAACATGACGAAGCTGTGCCGCCGTTTGGGTTTGGGGTTGATCACTGTGCGCCTCAAGGACGCATTGGTGCAGGTGCATTGTGATCCAGGACCTTATGCGCCGCGCAAATCCAAGAAACGCGAAGTGAAGATGTTGGCAGAATTTGCCCGTCGTGTCGGTGATCCCAATGATGGGGGCCAAACGCGGGTGGGACTGGTCACGGCCTATCGCCAAGATGCGCTAAAAATTGCGATGTATTTGTTTGAGGTTGGGGCCAGCAAGGGTGCGGATGTAGCGCGCGAAACTGGTGTTGAACGTGCAACGACTATGATGCGTGACGACCACTATGGCTGGTTTGAAAAGGTCGAAAAGGGCGTGTACGGACTTCGGCCCAAAGGGGCAGAAGCCGTCACCAACAGTGGGCAGGTTTTAGGCGGGTAATGCCAGTCTAGTCCAGTTTGGAAAACGATTGCGGATAGACCAGTGTTTCACTGGGGGCATTGGTGCCCTCACCAGCCAGCATCGTGTGACTGATTGGATAGGGAGAGGTCAATTGCGCAGCGCGCGCCGCCGAAAATCCCGTGCGTTCAT
The DNA here is from genome assembly GCA_002478745.1 of Rhodobacteraceae bacterium UBA7436. Taxonomy (GTDB): domain Bacteria; phylum Pseudomonadota; class Alphaproteobacteria; order Rhodobacterales; family Rhodobacteraceae; genus Ascidiaceihabitans. Next base: position 12,520 of record DLQI01000106.1, read on the forward strand.
AAAACGACACACCGCCCAAAACGACCACCGTGGATTTGCTAAGGCGCGCCCATTCGGTCAGCATCCCCATCATCCGTGTGCCATAGCGGCGTCCCTGAACATCGGGGGCAACCGCAACAGGCGCTAGGCACAACCACTTTTTAGGAGCGACCATTTTGGATAGGGCATAATAGCCCACGATCCGGTCCCCCATTGGCAGAACCGTTTCGCCTGCGATTTGGCCGGATTTGCGCAAATTTTGCACCAGATCGGCCTCAGCCCCTGTTTCAAACGCTGCGCGAAGGAGGGCATCAACCGCGTCTTCTTCGCCTGTGCGCATTTCACGCGCGTGACCGGGGAACTCTAACATTAGTCTTCGATCGCTTTGATCATATCGACGCGGGTCGCGTGGCGCCCACCTTCAAACTCTGCGTCCAAGAACGCATTCACGATCTCAAGCGCGAGGCCCATGCCGATGACCCGTGCGCCGAGTGACAGCATATTCGCATCGTTATGTTCGCGGATCATGCGGGCAGAAAATGTGTCGGAACACACACCACAACGAATGCCTTTGACCTTGTTGGCAGCCATCATGATGCCTTGGCCCGTGCCACATAGAATGACGCCCAATTGGCAATCACCAGAGGCTACTTTGCGAGCGGCCGCTTCGCCGTGTGTGGGGTAGTTGGTGCTTTCATTGGTGGTCGGGCCGATGTCTTCGACTTCATAACCTTTTGCTTCGATATGGGCGACGATGGCGCGGCGCATTGGGATGTCGGCGTGGTCGCTGGAAACGATGATGCGGGTTTTGGAGGTCATGGTGGCGGGCTTTCTGATTGTCGGTGTGGGTTAGTTTGTGGGTATGATTCTAAAGTAGAAGGGGCAATAACTAAATGGTTTTCAAAGAAGGTCTGGTGTGCGGACGAAGCTTTCCCTTGCCGTCCAAACGCAAATGACTGCTTTTGGTAATTAAGCCTGATTAATCACCTTCAGCTGCTGGCAGGCCAGATTACGTTTAAGGGATTGAACATCAGTTGCTTAAATATCAGGTAATTTCGAGTTCTCGGCTGCCGCAGCTAAGTCAGGATGTCCCATTGCAAAAAAATCCATGGTTATTGGCGTCATCTATTTCGCTCGGGTGTCCCGCGAGAACTGGATCAATGCTGTGATCGCATGACCGATACCCAATCTGAGGAGAGATAAAAGATAAAGCCCGCCAATAAGAAGGACGGCCAAAATGTTGAAAGCGAAGTCCGCACCGCTAAGGCTTGCCGAATAGAGTAGAAAAACGGCTAAAGCGGAGGTTGAGTAAATTAAATAGTATTTCTCTATTTTAGGATTATTTTTGTTGTATCCCCCAACTACAATGGACACCAAAAAAATAGTCCCAATAAGTACGAGCAGTTTCAACAGACATCTCCAAGTAGTAGTTTGACTTGAGCCAACACTGATAGTGTCATGGCTTTTTATCAAGGGACAAACACGGTAATTGGCGTCATGGCCTTGCTGAGGCAACCATCCAGAGCGGGCTCAACAGTTGAAAATGTGCTATTCACTTTC
>DLQI01000106.1:14065-16400 GCA_002478745.1 Rhodobacteraceae bacterium UBA7436
CTTTCACAAAGCAAAAAGGGCCAGCCATAAGCAGCCCCTTCCGATAATAGCGATTGAGAGGTCAATGGGGATGTCCGAAAAGGGCGTGAATACCTAGCCCTTCGGATGTTTCACCAGAAAATCGGGCAATGACATGCAGGTGAGCATGAAACACGTCTTGCCCAGCAACAGCACCCACGTTCCAACCAACAGTAAACCCATCGGCGTTTTCAGAGTCGAAACGTGATTTAACGATTGAAAGAGCTTCGCTGACTTCTGACCACTCTTCATAGTTTAATTCGAACGGGGTCTCGACATGGCGGTGCGGGACAATCATCGCTTGATGTGGCCTATGATCTTCGACTGAGCCTAATATAAACAAGTGCTTTAGGACGGCTATCGGTTCGTCAATCAACAGAGAGTTCGCGCGGCAAAACCGACATCGTGGTTCGGGTATGATTTTCATATCAGTAGCATGGTAAATAATTTGAATGAACTCAATGTGGATGGTAGCGGCCGCTGCTCCCTTAAGCGTTTAACAAAGTAAGTGGGGGCACAGTTGGCCACCATCCCTTACGCGATGTGTGATGTTTCCATCATCCCGCTGTTTCCAAACTCCTATCTGGCTGTGGACCGCAGCCGATGTCGTTGTTGAATTAGACCGTTGCGCGGGCATGTTATCCATCTAGTGTTGAGCAGATCATATGAGATGGAGTTTTAACGTGACCGGATATCTTGCAGCCCCTTTGGCCTTTCCTGACAGTTCACCCGATGGGTTCACTATGTTGGCAGATGAACCGCAATTTGATCCGGCGCGTCATTTGCAGATTGAATATCCTACGGATGTTTTGTCGTTGGCTGATTTGGGTTATTCTGAACAAGAGATTGCTGAGTGTCCTACAGATTTTGCCGTCACCTCCATCTTCCGCATTCTAAGCGATGAAGGCATTGCTGTGATGTTGGAGACCGCGCGCAGATTGGAACAGTTCACCACCAGCAATGCGCGGATTGCCCGAAACGTTCGTGGTGGTGTGTATCGATCAAAATTCTTGCGCGATCTTTGCTTGTGTGAGGAGCTAACCGAAAGCCTTTCCAAGATATGTGGCATCGCGTTGTTGCCCCATACTTTGCCCCACCAATTGGGTCATCTGAATTACAACCCGCTTGAGGTTGGAGAGAACGTCGACAAATGGCATGTTGATACACTGCGCATAGATTTCGTGATGTTCGTGACGGACCCAAAGTTGNNTCGTTGGCGGCGAATTCGAATATTATCGTGGGACAAAGCAGGAAGTCGCTCAACTAAGTGCTGCAGGAGAGCCATTGGACCCTGGTAAAATCGTTGCACCGGATATGCCCGGCCCTGGGTATGCCGTTTTGCAACAGGGCAATATGGTGGTGCACCGCGCCAAAGGGCTACGCGAGGCAGGTGAGCGGATAACGATGGTGAACGGGTATGTTCCAAGAGACATTTCTTTTCCCGATTTCTCCCGTTTTGATCAACTGTATTTGGTCGACCCCAAGGATGTGGCCGCAAGTGAATACACGCGTCACATGTCTTGGATGGTCCGTGAACGGTTGAATGCAGATTTGAGTGACTTTGCCTTTAGTGAAGATAAAGACGCTATGGCGGATCGCTTTGAACAACTGGCGGAGCTGATGGCGACAACGGCCAAAGAGTTGCGCGAAGCGGGAAGTGCAAAGGTTGAGCATTTTGGTGACGGCTGATGAGTGGCAGGTTTGATCAAAAGCAAAAGGGACTGCCAAATGACAGCCCCTTTCTATTTGTAACGACGTAGAAGTCTTTCCCGGAGAAAAGGGATTCTTACATCATGCCGCCCATGCCGCCCATGTCAGGCATGGCTGGTGCGCCGCCGCCGTCTTTGGATGGACGATCCGCAACCATTGCTTCGGTTGTGATCAACAAGGAAGCAACTGATGCTGCGTCTTGAAGCGCTGTGCGGCAAACCTTGGCCGGATCGATAACGCCGAAGGAGAACATGTCACCATATTCTTCAGTTTGTGCGTTAAAGCCGAATGACAGGTCGTCGCTCTCGCGGATTTTGCCCGCAACAACAGCACCGTCAACACCAGCGTTCTCAGCGATTTGACGCAATGGCGCTTCGATCGCTTTACGAACGATAGAGATACCAACGTCTTGGTCGCTGTTTGCGCCTGTAAGGCCGTCAAGGTGCTTCGCAGCTTGAACCAGAGCAACACCACCACCAACAACGATACCTTCTTGAACAGCGGCACGTGTCGCGTTCAATGCATCGTCAACGCGGTCTTTGCGTTCTTTAACTTCAGTTTCAGTCATGCCACCAACGCGAATCACAGCAACACCACCAGCCAATTT
>DLQI01000106.1:16414-28385 GCA_002478745.1 Rhodobacteraceae bacterium UBA7436
GCTACGCGCTCTTGCAGTTTTTCACGATCGTAATCTGAATCTGTTTCTTCGATTTGCTGACGGATTTGAGTCACGCGCGCTTCGATTTCAGCAGAGTCGCCGTTGCCATCGATGATAGTTGTTTCATCTTTGGTGATGTTGACGCGCTTGGCAGTGCCCAGCATGTCCATGGTCGCGGATTCAAGCTTCATGCCCAACTCTTCGGAGATCACTTGACCGCCAGTTAGGATCGCGATGTCTTGCAACATGGCTTTGCGACGATCGCCGAAACCAGGTGCTTTAACAGCTGCGATTTTCAAGCCGCCGCGCAATTTGTTCACAACCAAAGTTGCCAATGCTTCGCCTTCAACATCTTCTGAGATGATCATAAGTGGCTTTTGCGATTGGATGATTTGCTCGAGCAACGGGACCAATGACTGCAAAGAAGAAAGCTTCTTCTCGTGCAACAAGATCATGCAGTCTTCCAACTCAACCGTCATTTTGTCAGCGTTTGTGACAAAGTAAGGTGAAAGGTAGCCGCGGTCGAATTGCATGCCTTCAACAACATCAGTCTCAGTTTCAAGACCTTTGTTCTCTTCAACAGTGATAACGCCTTCGTTGCCAACTTTTTGCATTGCGTCTGCGATCTGACGACCGATTTCTGCTTCGCCGTTTGCAGAGATGGTGCCGACTTGAGCAACTTCGTCTGTGTCTTTAACTTCACGTGACGCTGCTTTGATCGCTTCAACAACTGCTTTAGTTGCCATGTCGATGCCGCGCTTAAGATCCATTGGGTTCATGCCAGCCGCTACAGACTTCATGCCCTCTTTAACGATTGCTTGCGCCAAAACTGTTGCGGTTGTTGTACCGTCGCCAGCTTCGTCATTGGTACGGGAAGCAACTTCCTTAACCATTTGTGCGCCCATGTTTTCGAACTTGTCTTCTAGTTCGATTTCTTTCGCCACGGATACACCATCTTTGGTGATGCGCGGTGCGCCGAAAGATTTGTCCAAAACAACGTTACGACCCTTTGGGCCCAATGTTACTTTGACAGCGTCCGCTAGAATGTTCACGCCTGTGAGCATACGATTGCGAGCGTCTGTGCCGAACTTTACGTCCTTACCAGCCATGTGATAATCTCCTTAAGAGTATTCAATAAATTAGGGTAGGGCGGGGATGATCCCGCACCGGTTTTCGAAAGCGATTGCTTAGGACAGGATACCCATGATGTCGGATTCTTTCATCATCAACAGGTCTTCGCCGTCGACAGTGATTTCTGTACCGTTCCATTTGCCAAACAGGACTTTGTCGCCTGCTTTAACATCCATAGCGACCAATTCGCCGTTGTCTTTACGGGCGCCTGGGCCTGTAGATACAACTTCGCCTTCGCTTGGCTTTTCTTTCGCGCTTTCTGGGATGTACAATCCACCAGCAGTTTTTTCTTCGCCTTCAGTGCGGCGAACCAGCACACGGTCGTGAAGCGGTGTTAATGCCATTTGTAATAGCTCCTTAAAGCTCAAATTCTATTCCTTACCCCTCTAAGGGGGCCGTTATCACTCAACAGGTTCGAGTGCTAACGGATGATAGGTAGGCAGTGAAATAGACGGAGTCAATGACGGAGGTCAGGAAAATTTTAGGTAAGTTGGTATTGGGGCATTTAACGAGAGCAAAGTGGCCTCAAGCAATGCCCAAAGTGCCACCCCGCCCTACGCTTAGTGAAGCTATTTTCAAGCTTCTTCGTATGTCCAGTAGACAAGACCGCTTAGATTGGCGGCAATCAATCGCTCGCCCAACGCGTTAGAAAACATGAATGGACCAGCATTCTTAATATCGCGCCACATGTGTCGGCCACCAATTTTACTGGTGGAATACATCTTACGATCAAGGCTCTTGTCCCGTTTTTGGTAATCAGGACTTTCTTCAACAGAGGTGGATTTGTAACGCCCACGCTCATCAAGCGGAGGAACACATAACGTTTCGTGCAACGTAGAAATCCGTTGGCAGATAACCATGAAATAGCCCTCACCGATCACCTCTGTGCCCTTGCTGTTGTAATACGTCATTGGGAAAAATTGATGTACATCAGGTTCAAACTCTTCGACGATGTCTTTGAAGGTTTGACACACCAAATCCAAAGAACCCGTCTGAGCATTTACATCCAACAACTTGGCCCGCGAAACTGGCGGGCCAGTCCGTCTTAGTTTGGTTGGTACATTATCGGGCTTAACAGCACGTCCAACATGTCAGGAAGACCTCATAATCGGCCCGCCCTCATCTGGCGTCAGATCAGCTACTTCGACATCACTTAACTCACCGTCGATACCAACAAACGAATTAGACGGAAGCCCCTTTAATGAGGGATCATAATTTCTATTCCCGCCACCCATTCCATATGCCATCAGTTCGTATCCTTTTGTGGTTAGTTGAACGCAAGCAAGGGCATGCCCATAGCGATTATTCTACCTAGGGTACGAGTTTGGCTAAATGATGACGGGCCCAACTTTTCTGATTGTGTAATCACCAAAAAAAAGGCGGTCTCAAAAGCCCGCCTTTCAAAATCACTATTTCCTAAAACCTTATAGGTTTGGGTACATCGGGAACTTGGCGCACATGGCTTCGACTTCGCTGCGCACTTTGGCCTCAACCGCGCCGTTGCCGTCTTCGCCGTTTGCGGCCAAGCCATCAACAACTTCGTTGATCCAGTCACCGATCTGACGGAATTCAGCTTCGCCAAATCCGCGTGTTGTGCCTGCTGGTGAACCTAGGCGGATACCAGATGTGACCATTGGTTTTTCATCATCAAACGGCACGCCGTTTTTGTTGCAGGTGATGAATGCGCGGCCCAATGCTTTTTCAGTCGCGTTGCCCTTAACGCCTTTTGGACGCAGGTCGACCAGCAATAGGTGCGTGTCTGTACCGTGGGTCACGGTGTCCAACCCACCTTTGTGCAGTTGATCTGCAAGCGCTTGAGCGTTCGCGATAACCTGTTTGATGTAATCTTTGAACTCTGGGCGCAGCGCTTCGCCGAATGCCACAGCCTTGGCTGCGATCACGTGCATCAGTGGGCCGCCTTGGATGCCCGGGAAGATGGCAGAGTTGAATTTCTTCGCCAATGCCTCGTCATTCGTCAGGATCATGCCGCCGCGTGGGCCACGTAGAGTTTTGTGTGTTGTTGTCGTGGCCACGTGTGCATGTGGGAACGGGGAAGGGTGCTCGCCCGCTGCAACAAGACCAGCAAAGTGGGCCATGTCCACGTGAAGATATGCGCCAACCATGTCCGCGATTTCGCGCATGCGTTTGAAATCGATCTGGCGTGGGATGGCGGAACCACCTGCGATGATCATTTGTGGTTTGTGCTCTTTCGCAAGGGCTTCAACCTCATCGTAGTCCAACAGGTTGTCTTCACGTTTCACGCCGTATTGGATTGCGTTGAACCATTTACCGGATTGGTTTGGTTTTGCACCGTGTGTCAGGTGACCACCTGCGTCCAGTGACATGCCAAGGATGGTATCGCCCGGCTTTAGCAATGCCTGGAACACACCTTGGTTCGCTTGGGAGCCAGAGTTTGGTTGTACGTTGGCGAAATCACAGCCGAACAATTCGCAGGCCCGTGAGATGGCAAGGTTTTCCGCCAGGTCCACGTATTGGCAGCCGCCATAATAGCGACGGCCCGGATAGCCTTCAGCGTATTTGTTGGTCATGACGGACCCTTGGGCTTCCATCACAGCCGCTGACACGATGTTTTCAGACGCGATCAATTCGATCTCGTTGCGCTGACGACCCAGCTCGGATGTGATTGAGCCAAACAACTCAGGATCGCGGTCCGCGAGGGATTGCGTGAAGAATGCAGTGTTTTGGTCAGATACAGTCATGGGTATGCTCCAAAGGGGATGGTCAAGATTCTTGGGTTTCGTATCGGAAACTAGCCCTATGGAAAAGGTTGTAAAGCGTCGCATCATAAAGAATGTGCGGCAAAGCTGGTGAAGGCGGGAATAATATGATTGTTTCGGCACAAGATGGCCGCGATAGGAAACACACCGATGACCAACAAGAACGCATTGAAGATTGGTTTTGCGGCCTCAATCACGCCAGTGGCTCAGGCCGCCTATGCCGCACTGACCACGCGTTATGGCAATGTTGCGCTGGAAGAAGCCGATATTATCGTCGCTTTGGGGGGGGACGGGTTCATGTTGCAAACGCTGCATGGTTGCCAACATCTGGGTGCGCCCGTCTACGGGATGAACCGTGGAACGATTGGTTTCTTGATGAACGAATACAATGAGGATGGTTTGGTTGAACGCCTTGAAGGCGCTGAGCGGGCTGAAATTAACCCACTGTCCATGACGGCCACGGGTGTGGATGGCACTATTCACAAGGCACTGGCGATCAACGAGGTATCGTTGCTGCGCTCTGGTGCCCAAGCTGCCAAATTGCGCATCACAGTGGATGACAAATTGCGGATGGAAACATTGGTCTGTGATGGCGCGTTGGTGGCGACACCGGCTGGATCGACTGCCTATAATTATTCCGCGCATGGCCCTGTCTTGCCTATCGGGTCAGATGTGTTGGCCCTAACTGCAGTGGCCGCCTTTCGCCCGCGCCGTTGGCGTGGTGCTTTGTTGCCCAAAATTGCGCGTGTGCGTTTTGATGTGCTTGAGCCGGACAAACGCCCTGTTATGGCCGAAGCGGATTCACGGTCCTTTGACAACGTGACCTCAGTGGTAATCCAGTCTGAGCCGTCAGTAGTTCACAGTATCCTGTTTGACCCGGGACATGGTTTAGAAGAACGGCTGATCTCAGAACAGTTCACCTGAAGCCGCCAATGAAAATGGACGCCGAACCAAAATTCGACGTCCATTCACTATGTTTTACACAATTAAGCGGGCTTATTTGGCGTAGCCGATTGTCTGCAATGCAACTTTGATCTCGTCCAGAATGACAGGATCGTCGATTGTTGCTGGCATCTTGAACGTCTCGCTATCGGCAATCTTAACCATCGTGCCACGCAAGATTTTGCCAGACCGTGTTTTTGGCAAGCGATCCACAACCACTGCCAACTTGAACGCGGCGACTGGGCCGATACGTTCACGCACCAACTTCACGCATTCTGCGGTGATTTCACTGTGGTCACGATCAACACCAGTTGTCAGGCAAACAAACCCGACCGGCAATTGGCCTTTCAGTTGATCGGTCACGCCAATCACGGCGCATTCTGCAACATCTGGATGCGCGGCTAGGACTTCTTCCATACCGCCCGTGGACAGGCGGTGGCCTGCAACGTTGATCACGTCATCGGTGCGCGCCATGATGTAAAGATAACCATCTTCATCAATCATACCTGCGTCGCCTGTTTCATAGAAACCAGGGAATGCGGTTAGATAACTTTTCTGGAAACGCTCTTCTGCGTTCCAAAGTGTTGGTAAAGTGCCAGGAGGCAATGGCAGTTTGATTGCAATCGCACCAAGGGTGTTTGGTTCAAGCGGATGACCATCATCGCCCAAGATTTGAACGTTATAGCCGGGCATTGGCACTGTCGGGGAACCAATTTTAACTGGAAGCGCCTCAAGTCCTGCGGGGTTGCCCGCAATGGTATAGCCTGTTTCGGTCTGCCACCAGTGATCATACACGGGCTTTTGCAGGATATCTTGTGCCCACTCGATTGTATCAGGGTCCGCACGTTCACCAGCCAAATACAAAGCGCGCAAGCAGCTTAGGTCATATTTCTTGGCGAACTCACCTTTGGGGTCTTCGCGTTTAACAGCACGAATGGCTGTTGGCGCGGTGAAAAAGCTGCGCACGTTGTGTTCAGAAATGACCCGCCAAAAGGTGCCCGCATCTGGGGTGCCGATTGGTTTGCCTTCAAAGACAACCGTGGTGTTGCCGTGGATCAGTGGTGCATAGCAAATATAACTGTGGCCTACGACCCAGCCCACATCGGACGCCGCCCAAAACACATCGCCCGGGTCGACGTTATAGATGTTCTTCATGGTCCAGTTCAGCGCAACCAAGTGGCCCGCAGTTGGACGCACAACACCCTTTGGTGCGCCCGTTGTGCCGGATGTGTATAGAATATAGGCAGGGTGGCTGCCCTCAACCATGACGCAATCGGCTGGCTGTGTATCTTTTTGGAAATCATGCCAATCGACATCATTGGCACCTAGCTCGCAAACCTTCTGTTCGCGCTGCAAGATGACGGTGAAATCAGGTTTGTGATCTGCCAGTTCAATCGCGCCGTCCAGCAGTGGTTTGTATTCGACCACACGGTTTGGTTCCAAACCACAAGAGGCGGCAATGATAGCTTTGGGTGTGCAGTCGTTAATGCGCACGGCCAATTCGTTTGCAGCAAACCCACCAAACACAACAGAGTGAACCGCGCCAAGGCGGGCACAGGCCAACATTGCTTCAAGGGCCTCTGCGACCATTGGCATATAGATAATGATGCGATCGCCTTTGCCGACACCTTTGGCCGCCAGCGCACCAGCCAGTGAGGCAACGCGGGTCTGCAGTTCGGCGTATGTGATTTTGGATTGAGAATTGGTAATTGGGCTGTCGTGGATAATAGCAACCTGATCGCCGCGGCCATTTTCAACGTGACGGTCAACGGCGTTGTAACACGTGTTTACACGAGCCTCAGAAAACCATTCGTAAATGTTGTTGCCGCGTTCAAAGAGGGCGCGTGTTGGGGCAACGTCCCAGTCGATTGCTTGGGCTGCGTTCAGCCAATAGCTTTCGGGATCTGATTTCCATGCGTCGTATTCTGCGTGATAGCCCATCGTTTTCTCCTCCAAGAACGTACGCAATGGTTAGGAGGTCAGGGCGCAATGGGCAAGAAACTAAGTTTGTGCCTTTCCGTTGCGGGGCCGTCAGCTGTCAAATCTTGGGCCAAATGGCCACAAAACTTTGCAAATTTGCGGTGTCTGGCGGCAAAGCTGAATATTGATGGCGGGTTTGCAAAGTCTGTTGTTGGAATTTGCAAATAGGGGTGGGTGTTTGGGAGGGACCAGATGATCCCTCCCAAAGTTTTAGCCGTATTGCGCGACAGGCGTGCCTGCAATCGCAGCCATGTTCAAAAGTCCACGCGCTGTGATTGACGGCGATACGATGTGTGCACGGTTGCCCATGCCCATCAAAATTGGTCCTACCTCCAGACCGCCACCTTTCATTTTCAGGATGTTGCGCACACCAGATGCGGCGTCTGCGTGGGCAAAGATCAAGGCGTTTGCGGCTCCGTCCAAACGACCTTGTGGCAGAATGCGCGCGCGCAGTTCCGGATCGAGGGCCGCGTCGATGTTCATTTCACCCTCATAGGCAAAGTCAGTTTGTGAGGCGTCCAAGATATCAAGCGCAGCGCGCACACGTTCGCCTGTACCACCTGGCTGATTGCCGAACTGTGATTGCGCACAAAGTGCGATCTTCGGCTCAATCCCAAAGCGGCGTACATGGCGTGCAGCCCCGATTGTGATTTCAGCAAGCTGTTGTGGCGTTGGCTCTGTGTGCACATGGGTGTCACCGATGAACAGTGGACCATCCTCAAGGATCATCATGGACAAGGCACCGACTGGGTGCAGTGCGCCACGCCCCAACACTTGTGTCACGTATTTCATGTGCCAACGGAATTCGCCGAAGGTGCCGCAAATCAGGCTGTCGGCTTCTTCACGGTGAACCATGACCGCACCAATCGCGGTGGAGTTGGTGCGCATGATTGCACGTGCCAGATCAGGCGTGATGCCGCGCCGCGCCATCAATTCGTGATAAGAGCCCCAATATTCGCGGTACCGTGGATCGTTTTGCGGATTCACAAGATCGGCGTTTTCACCAAGTACAATGTTCAGACCGGCGCGTTTGATGCGGGTTTCGATCACTTCTGGGCGACCAATAAGGATTGGGCGTTCGGTTGTTTCTTCAATCATCGCTTGGGCGGCACGCAACACGCGTTCATCTTCACCCTCTGCAAATACGATACGGCGCGGCGTGGCGCGGGCTGCTTCGAACACAGGGCGCATGACCAATGCGGATTTAAAGACAGAGCCGTCGAGTTTGGTTTTGTAGGCTTCCAAGTCCTCAATCGGGCGTGTCGCAACACCCGTTTCCATCGCAGCCTTCGCCACTGCTGAGCTGACAATACCGACAAGGCGTGGATCGAATGGTTTCGGGATCAAGTAATCAGCGCCGAATGTCATTTGCTCGCCTTGATAGGCGGCGGCGGCTTCGGCTGATGTTGTGGCGCGGGCCAATTCGGCGATGCCATCAATACAAGCCAGCTGCATTTCGTCGTTGATCTGTGTCGCACCCACATCCAGCGCACCGCGGAAGATGAAAGGGAAACACAGCACGTTGTTTACCTGATTTGGAAAATCACTGCGCCCGGTTGCGATGATTGCATCGGGGGCAACTTCACGCACAAGGTCAGGTAGGATTTCAGGGGTCGGGTTGGCCAATGCAAACACGATCGGCTGTCGTTGGGTCATTTGACGTACGTGATCTTGTTTCAGAACGCCCGGGCCAGACAGTCCTAGGAATAGATCAGCATCAGCGATCACATCATCCAGCGTGCGCAGGTCACTTGGTTGGGCAAAGGCGGACTTGGATGGGTTCATGTCGATCTCGCGGCCCTCATAGACCAACCCATGAATGTCACACAGCCAGATGTTTTCGCGCTTAACGCCCATTTTTAGTAGCATGTTAAGGCAGGCAATGCCTGCAGCGCCGCCACCTGTTGAAACGATCTTGATATCTTCGAACCGTTTACCAGCGACGTGCAGCGCGTTCTTAACCGCAGCACCTACAACAATCGCAGTGCCGTGCTGATCGTCGTGAAAGACAGGGATGTTCATCCGCTCGCGGCAGATTTTCTCGACAACAAAACACTCTGGTGCTTTGATGTCTTCAAGGTTGATTGCGCCAAATGTTGGTTCAAGGGCGCAAACGATGTCCGCCAGCTTTTCTGGATCGGTTTCGTTCACTTCGATGTCAAAGCAATCGATCGCCGCGAACTTCTTGAATAGAACGGCCTTGCCTTCCATCACGGGTTTGGAGGCCAACGCACCGATGTTGCCCAATCCCAATACCGCAGACCCATTGGTGACAACCGCAACTAGATTGGCGCGTGATGTGTAACGGGCTGCATCCGCTGGGTTTGCTTGAATTTCCAAACAGGCCTCAGCCACGCCGGGAGAATAGGCCCGCGCCAAATCACGTCCGTTCGCCAAAGGTTTTGTCGCGCGGATTTCCAGCTTTCCGGGGCGCGGAAACTCGTGATAATCAAGTGCGGCTTGGCGTAGGTTTGGGGTATCGGACATGAAAGCCTCCGGCATTTTCAGATTTAGTTTAATATTAAACTATTATTTTTATGAATGCTAGCATTGTGTTGCTGATTGTAAAGAACGCTTCTGGATGGGTTGCCAATTCGGGCTCCCCGTATCAGGCTGTACCTTATGACAGAGATACGCGCAGAAGTTTGTTTGCCAACGCAAGATTTGCGTGGCGATATTGGGTTTTTCAACAAGGTGTTGGGGATGCGGATGGATATGATTTATCCCGCCGATGATCCTGCTGTTGCTGTGTTTTCGGGCCATGGCCTGTCTTTGCGCCTTGATGCAGGGCTGTCTTCGAATGCGGGGCAATTGTTGATCCGCACCGAAGATGTTGAAGGTTTTGCGGACGGCGAGCGCGCGCTGACTTCCCCCGGTGGCACGCAGGTTACGATTGAGGCGTTGCACGAACCCTTTGTTATGCCTGAAACGATCCACTCTTTCGTGGTGCGCCGTCTGGCGGATCAGGCCCCTTGGGTGATTGGGCGTGCAGGCATGCATTACCGCGACCTGATCCCTGATCGCTTGGGCGGTTCTATTATTGCCAGTCATATTCGCATTCCTGATGGTGGCCCTGTGCCGGACATGGTTCATTACCATACGGTCGGGTTTCAGTTGATATTCTGTTACCGCGGTTGGGTTGATTTGGTTTATGAAGATCAAGGTGAACCATTCCGCCTCTATGCTGGAAATTGCGTCATTCAGCCGCCGCAAATTCGTCACCGCGTATTGTATGCCTCTGACAATATCGAAGTAATCGAAATTGGCGTTCCGGCAGAACACGTCACAACGATCGATCATGATATGCAGTTGCCCAACGGCCCTGCCAATCCAACGCGTGAATTCAATGGACAACGTTTTGTGCATCACAAAGTGGATGAGGCAACATGGAAACCGTTCCGTGTTCCGGGCTTGCAAAGTCGCGACACAACAATTGCTGAACATACAAAGGACGTTGCTGGCGTTCATGTGATCCGCGTGGGCGAAGGGGCCCAAGATTGGACCAAACACACCACCGATATTCTGTTCACCTTCGTCATGGAGGGCACCATGACGCTTGAGGGGGAAGGACGTGATCCTTATCCCCTTGAGGCGGGGGACGCATTTGTTATTCCACCGGACATGAAGACGCGGTATGCAAACCCTTCGGCTGATTTGGAATTGCTCGAAGTGTCCTTACCTGCTGCGTTCGATACAATTGTTGGGAAATGAAATGTCACTAAAAGACGCGGCCATTGCAGTGCGTGAAAACGCCTATGCTCCTTATTCACAGTTCAAGGTGGGGGCGGCTATTCGCACGCCTTCTGGCGCTGTTTATTCCGGGTGCAATGTTGAAAATGCGGCTTATCCCGAAGGCACATGTGCCGAAGCTGGTGCAATCGCGGCAATGATTGCTGCAGGTGAAACGGAGCTTGTGGCGGCTTATGTTGTTGCGGGTGCAGATAAACCTGTGCCGCCGTGTGGTGGATGCCGCCAAAAGTTGGCTGAATTCGCCAAGGGTGATGTCGAGATAACAATGGCCACTATGACAGGCGAAGAACAAGTGATCCGCATGGACGCGCTTTTGCCTGGTGCCTTTGATGCCGCGTTTTTGAAAGAATAACCGCAATGAACGAGATTACAGCACGCGGTGTTATCGGAAAACTGAGACAGCGCCAAACGCCAAACCGCCAAGAACTATCGTGGTTTGCGCAAGGGTTGGCTGATGATACCGTAAGTGACGCACAAGCGGGTGCGTTTGCTATGGCGGTTTGCCTGAACGGTCTGGGCGACGTTGGTCGCGTGGCGCTGACGATGGCGATGCGTGACAGCGGGACTGTAATGTCATGGAAACTAGATGGTCCGATCTTGGACAAGCACTCTACCGGTGGGGTTGGCGATTGCGTCAGCCTGTTGTTGGCCCCTGCCTTGGCAGCCTGCGGTGCATTTGTCCCAATGATTTCTGGGCGCGGTTTGGGCCACACTGGCGGGACGTTGGATAAGTTGGAATCCATCCCTGGCGTCAGCACACAACTGAGCGAACGCAAATTCCGTGATGTTGTGAGCAAAGCGGGTTGTGCCATTGTTGGCGCAAGCGCATCGATCGCACCAGCAGACAAGCGCTTGTATGCGGTGCGCGATGTGACATCGACGGTCGAAAGCATGGACCTGATCACAGCCTCGATCCTTTCCAAGAAATTGGCGGGCGGCTTGGATGGTTTGGTTTTAGATGTCAAAACCGGCAGCGGTGCCTTTATGAAAGACATCGCACAAGCGCGTGGTTTGGCAAAGGCACTGACAAAAACGGCTAATGCCGCAGGCTGCCGCACCACTGCAGTGATTAGCGATATGAACCAACCTTTGGCTCCTGCGCTGGGCAATGCGTTGGAAGTCGCTGAAGTTATGCGCGTTTTGACCCTTAGCCCCAAAGGCCCTTTGGTTGATATTTGTGCGGCCTTGGGCGGCGTATTGTTGGCCAATGCAAAATTGGCCGATGATGTGCAAACGGGTGCCGAGATGATTGTGAACGCTATTCGAGATGGGCGCGCGGCTGAACGCTTTGCCCAGATGATCGCTGGCATGGGCGGTCCTGTGAAGTTTGCAGAAAACTGGTCGCGTTTCTTGCCCGAAGCAACTGTGATCCGCGAAGTTTCGGCGCAGCAGTCGGGCTTTATCACAGCCATCGATGGCGAAGCCTTGGG
>DLQI01000106.1:28514-55304 GCA_002478745.1 Rhodobacteraceae bacterium UBA7436
CCCAGATCGGGCTGATGCAGCTGAACGGGCACTCCGCGCCGCCATTACGATTGGCAGCACAAAGCCAACGCTACCCGACCTTATTCACGAAAGAATTGGTTGATGGTAGTGAACGACGTGTCTGCAAAAGGGCGTGCGTTTTTGGTCGTTCTGGACTCTGTCGGTATAGGCGGGGCGCCGGACGCAGATCAATATTTCAACGGCGATTTGCCCGATACGGGATCAAACACCTTTGGTCACATCGCGCAGGCTTGCACCGATGGGTTGGCGGAAGAGGGGCGCAGTGGCCCCCTAAATATTCCAAACCTTGCAGCGCTGGGCATGTTCCACGCAGAGGCTTTGGCGAACGGACGTGCCTTTGATGGTGCACCAGCGACCGGCACTTGGGGCGCGGCCCAAGAAGTGTCTAGGGGCAAAGATACTCCGTCAGGTCACTGGGAATTGGCGGGATTACCGGTTCCTTGGGATTGGCACTATTTCCCAGACGAGACGCCAGCGTTCCCCGATGAGGTGACCAAAGCGATATGTGAAATTGCCAATGTCGATGGTATCTTAGGCAACAGTCACGCGTCAGGCACAGGTGTCATCGACGAATTGGGCGCTGCCCATATGCAAACGGGTCAGCCCATCTGCTACACGTCTATCGACAGCGTCCTGCAGATCGCAGCGCATGAAGAAACCTTTGGGTTAGAGCGGCTATTGGACCTGTGTCAGCGCCTTGCGCCTATGGTGCACAAAATGAAACTGGGCCGCGTTATCGCCCGTCCATTTCTGGGCGAACCGGGCCGTTTTGAACGCACACCGCGTAGACGTGATTACGCAATCACACCACCCGCGCCTGTCCTAAGCAATTGGGTCCAAGACGCTGGTCGCCACGTCTATGCGATTGGCAAAATAGGTGACATCTTTTCGATGCAGGGCTTTAACGAGGTGCGCAAAGGCACCGATGCCCAGTTGATGCAGCATCTGGATAATCTGGTGAGTGACGCCGTTGAGGGCAGTCTGACCTTCGCAAATTTTGTGGAGTTTGACAGTCAATATGGTCATCGCCGCGATGTCTCGGGCTATGCCCGTCACCTTGAATGGTTCGACCGTGAAGTCGGGGGGATGATCGCGCGCCTTGGCCGTGATGATATCATGGTCTTCACCGCAGATCACGGCAACGATCCGACTTGGATTGGCACTGATCACACCCGCGAGCGGGTTCCTGTTGTCATTGCCGGTGGCAAAGCGAAAGAGTTGGGGCATATCGGTTTTGTTGATGTTGCGGCGATTGTTTCTGCACATTTGGGTATCAGTGCATAAACGACCCTGTCTTAGGTTGCGTCTGTCTGCGCACCTTGGCAATAATACCCAAACACAAAGGAGTCCCCCATGTCTGAGCATTTGACTGTCGTTGATCACCCGTTGGTCCAGCACAAATTGTCTATCATGCGCGATAAGGGCACACCTAAGGTGCTATTCCGCCAGCTTTTGCGCGAAATCGCACAGCTTTTGGCCTATGAAGTGACCCGTGAGTTGCCCATGACAACCGAGCGCGTCGAAACACCGATGCAGCCAATGGATGCGCCAACACTGGCTGGTAAAAAACTAGCATTGATTTCGATTTTGCGGGCAGGCAATGGCCTGCTTGATGGTGTGCTTGATCTGATCCCATCCGCGCGTGTTGGGTTCGTCGGACTGTACCGCGACGAAGAAACGCTTCAGCCGGTTCAGTATTACTTCAAAGTGCCTGATGCGCTAAATGAACGTCTGGTTATCGCCGTTGATCCAATGTTGGCCACAGGTAACAGTTCTGTTGCGGCGATTGATCTGCTGAAGGAGGCAGGTGCCACTAACATCTTATTCCTGTGTCTTTTGGCGGCTCCCGAAGGGATCGTACGTATGAAAGAAGCGCATCCTGATGTGCGCATTGTGACCGCATCTGTGGATGAAAAACTGAATGAGATTGGCTATATCATCCCGGGATTGGGCGATGCGGGTGATCGGATGTTTGGGACAAAGTAGAATTTCCGCCCAAATTCGGTAACATTCCCTTTATTTCAAGGGTTTCCCCAGACAAAACCTGTGTTCTCAGTCAATCTGCCCACCATATCTAGTGGGGGCTCAGATGAAGATTACCAGAGTTATAGCTTTGGCTGCACTCGTTGCGGCAAGCGGAGTTACAGTAACAAGTGCGCAAAACTTGCGCGATGCCGATCAGCCAGCGGAATTTCCAGCAAGTTCTTATAAAGGCACGCAATATGTTGATAGCCGTGGCTGCGTCTATGTACGCGCCGGCATCAGTGGTAACGTATCTTGGATTCCACGGGTCTCGCGGGCTCGTAAACAGATCTGTGGCCAGACCCCATCGAATCCAGGTGCTGTTGCATCCGCTGCCCCAAAGGCAAAGGCACCTGTCCAGATCACTTTGGATGCACCAAAGGCCACTGCGCCAGTTGCAGTAAAGCCTAAGGTACGCAAACCCATCGCCGTTGCTGCAGCACCAAAGCGCAAAGTAAACCGTGTGAACGTGCGACGTCCTGCACCAGTGCGCAAACCAGTGATTGCAGCCGCTGCGCCGCAAGTCATCGCCGTGCAGCCAGCGCCACGCGCCCTTGCAAAGCGCAAAGTTGTGTCCATAGCCCAAACGGGTGCACGTGTCGCAAACGCATGCAACGGTGGCACAGCCACCCGCAAGGGTGTGCGGTGTGGTCCACAAACCCAACTTCACTATACCCCACGTACAAATGTTGCGACGGCTGCCCCCCGTGCCATCGCTCAGCCAACAGGCCGCATTGTTACAACGCACCGCGCTCAAGTTGCGACAGCCTCGCGCAGCTATCGCACACAAGTTAACACCATCAGCGGTGCAACACGAGTTGCACCCAAACATGTGGTCGTGAACCGCCAAAACACACAGCAATTGCCGATCCCTCAAGGGTACCGTCCAGTTTGGGATGACGATCGTTTGAATCCACAACGTGCGGAACAGTCATTGGCTGGAAATGCTCAGATGAAGTTGATTTGGACGCAAACGGTACCACGTCGCTTGATCAACACAGCCGATGGGCGCGATGTCACTGCATCGACCCCTTTGGTTTACCCGTATTTGGATGTGGCCACGCAAACCCGCAACCTTGGCACAGTTTCGATTGTGCGCCGCGACAATGGTCAATTGGTTAAACGCATTCTGCGCAATCGTGCGTCAGCTAAGGTGCGCGCGCCGGTGATCTCGAGCCGTTCGGCCCCTGCCGTTCAGCCAAAACCAGTCGCAGCCACGTCGCAATATGTTCAGGTGGGCACCTACAACCAGCAAGGCAGTGCACAAACAGTTGCCAAGCGTATCCAACGTATGGGTCTGCCTGTTCGTATCGGTAAATATACACGAGGTGGCGCAACTTATCGCATGGTTATTGCAGGCCCATTTGGTTCAAACATCAACGGTGTTTTGTCCAAACTGCGCGCATCAGGATACCACAACGCATCACTGCGTTAAGGTTCATAGCTAAGTTTAGAATTGGGAAAGGGCGCGCCGCAAGGTGCGCCTTTTCGTTAGTTGCCACAGATCGCCTGAAGGCGCAGCCAATCACTGTCGCGCAGCAATGGCTGGCTTAGGGTGCCTGACACAGGATCGCCCTCAATCAAGCCAACTGTGCTTTCGCCTGTGACATCAATGGCCTTTGCATAAGGCGTGCTGCGAATGTTGGCGTCTTTGAAGGCTGCCAATAGCGCGGTTTCATCCGCTTGGGGACGAGGTGAGCTGATCACCGTCTCTGCGTAATCATCAAGCGCTTGAGACGGTAGGTTGCCTGTTGTCAGCAAGGTAAAGGTCGCCCGTAATCCAACATGACTCAGCATATCATCCAGTGCATCACTTGTTTGTCCGCGCACTTGTTCAGCTAGGATAAAGCCCGCAATAACATCCGGTTCGTCATAATCTTCGACCAGCACCTTGTTCACCAGCACTTTGCCTCCAGGCAAATACAGGCTGTCCGTCAGGCCCGAGCGCAGCACGATCAGTTCCTTGGTCTTGGTGCGCAGAGCCAGCGTTTTTAAGGCAGGGGCCGCAGGGCGTGCTTGGCACGGTGTGCCAGCGATCCGTTCAATACGGGTCAGAAGTGCATCACCAATCTTTAAACGTGTCACATCTGGAACGACGCTTAATGTGTGTTTTTGCAGAGCACCGGGCAGCCAGAATATCAACGCTGCAGCGACCGCACCAACGGAAACTGTCGCACCCATCCAGCGTAACCGACCGGGCTTGGGTCGTGTTCTGGACACTGCTTTGCGCAATGTCTCAATCGCATCGACCATTTCGGCCTCTGAATCCATCAACTCAAGCGTTTCACCGGGATCACCATCGGGATGAAATATAGCGGGTGATGTGGATGATCCATACCGATCCACTGCAGCCAATGACCAATGCGCAATCGCCTGATCATTCATATCGCTGATGACCAGAGTGGCATCGCCAATAGATACAATCACCTCGCGCCGCTGTTCTTGCGGGGTGGGGCGCCACAGGCCTGTAGCTTCTAATCGATCATATTTAGCAAGTGCGGTCATAGGTTATTGGGCTGCTCTGCCTGTTATTTATCCCAAGCTAACGCAGAGGCGTGAACTTGGGAAATGAATTCACCCAGCAGGTGATCGTGGGATCAGAAATCCTTGGCTGCTGTGCGCAGTTCAAATTTCTGGATCTTACCGGTTGAGGTTTTTGGCAGCTCTTGGAACACTACTTTCTTTGGTGCTTTGAAGCTGGCCAAGGTCTGGCGGGCAAAGCTGATCATTTCGGCCTCGTCGCCTGTGCATCCCTCTTTCAACTCAATAAAGGCACAAGGCACTTCGCCCCATTTCTCATCAGGTTTGGCCACAACAGCAGCCAGTGAAACGTCAGGGTGACCCATTAGGACACCTTCGACTTCAACAGAACTGATGTTTTCACCACCTGAAATGATGATGTCTTTGGCGCGATCCGCAATCTGGATATAACCGTCAGGGTGTTGAATGGCCAAATCCTCAGAGTGGAAGTACCCGCCAGCAAAGGCTTTTGCCGTCGCCTCAGGGTTTTTCAAATACCCCTTCATGATGGAATTGCCGCGCATGACGATTTCACCTTGGGTCGCGCTGTCCATTGGGACTTGGACCATCTGATCGTCCATGACGGTGATGTGCTCCATCATCGGCATCGCAACACCTTGGCGGGCTTTGATCGCCGCCTTGGCCGCTTGATCCAAGTCATCCCAGTCCTCAGCTCGCCACACGCATTCTGTTACGTGGCCATAGCTTTCGGTCAGGCCGTAAACTTGGGTTACATTAAACCCAAGTGCCTCGATCTTGCCCAAGGTGGCAGGCGCTGGTGGGGCACCAGCGGTGAACACTTCCACGTTGTGATCGAATGCGCGGCGCTCGTTGTCAGGTGAATTGACGATCATGTTCAACACAATCGGCGCGCCGCCAAAATGGGTCACACCTTCATCTGCAATGGCATTATAAATTGCGCCTGCAGTGATATCGCGACAGCAAACCAACGTTCCACCAATGACGGGCATCATCCATGTGTGGTTCCAGCCGTTACAATGAAACAGCGGCACAATCGCCATAAACACAGGATGCAGAACCATGCGCCATGAAATCACAGTACCCATTGTCATCTGATAGGCCCCACGGTGATGATAAACGACGCCTTTGGGGCGACCTGTGGTGCCGGAGGTATAGTTCAGCGCAAGGCTTTCCCATTCGTCTTCTGGCATGATCCATTCAAATGTAGGGTCCGCAGCAGCCAGCATATCCTCGTATGTTTTGTGACGCCCAGATGCCGGCCAACCGTTGGCCGCGTCTGGCACTTCAACGATCACAGGCTTTGGGCCTTTAAGGCGTGCAACAGCGGCTTCGGCCAATTCTACGAACTGTGGGTCGGCTAAGATCACCTTGGCCTCACCATGTTCAAAAATATAGGCAACGGTATCGACGTCGAGGCGCGTGTTGATCGTGTTCAATACCGCGCCACACGCGGGAACGCCAAAATGGGCCTCTGCCTGTGCGGGAAGATTGGGGATCAAGGTGGCAACCACATCACCAGGGGTAACACCCATATCAGCCAAACCAGCGGCAAGACGGGTGCAGCGTTCATAATACTGGGCATATGTCACACGATGATCGCCATAGATTACAGCGGTGCGGGTGGCAAAAACATGGGCGGCGCGGCGCAAATGCGACAGCGGCGTAAGTGGTACATAGTTGGCAGGACATTTGCCCAAACCCGTTTCGTCGTTCATCCAGCCCATATGCGCTCTCCCCTTCGCGTGATCACAACGCTTGAATCGTGTGGAAAACAGGATATTGCAAGTACAATGAACTGAAAAGCAAAGTCTTCTTATATGAACGCTATTCCAACCCCATTAGACATTCAGACGCGGCCAATGGCGGCAGCCCTGTGTATGATCGGTGCGATGGTCCTTTTGGGGTTCGTTGATAACTTTGTCGCCACCGTGGCAGAAGAGATCAGCATCTGGCAGTTCCTTGCGGTTCGCGCCTCAATGGCGATCCCGCTGATCTGCCTTATGTCGATGATGGGTTTGGGCACGATGCGCCCGAAACGGTTTTGGGCGGTTGCTGTGCGCAGTCTGCTGACAGCGACGGGCCTGATGCTGTACTTTGGGTCACTTGCCTTTATGCCAATTGCGCAATCCTTGGCGGGCCTGTTCACCTCCCCCATTTTTGTGCTGCTGATCAGTGCGTTTGTCCTCAAGCAGACGATTGGCAAATGGCGCGTAATTGCGGTGGCTGTAGGCTTTAGTGGGATCCTTTTGGTCCTTGGCGTCCAAGATGGCGCACCGGGCTGGATCATGATGATGCCTGTGGCAGGCGGATTGATCTATGCAACTGGCTCAATGGCGACCCGCATTTTATGTTCAGAGGAAAGCACGATCTCCATGCTTGCAGGTATCATGATCGTTCAATTCATCATCGGAACATTGGCATTGGTCGGTTTGACGATCTGGTCACCTGTTGTGCCAGCGGGTGCAGACGGGTTCCTGCTGCGTGGTTTGGTTTGGCCGATTGAAACCGTATTTCCATACATTGCAATGCAGGCCGTTATTTCGGTGGCGGGCGTTTTCCTATTGATCCGCGCCTATCAGTGGGGCGAAGCCAGCCAAGTGTCGGTGTTGGAATATTCCATCATGATCTTTGGCCCATTCTTTGCGTGGCTGTTGATGGGACAATCTATCACACCGACGATGATGGCGGGGATTGCCCTGATCATGATTGCGGGTGGGATCATCGCGGTGCGTTCCAAAGAGTGAGTCATTAATCCGACACTGTTTGGTCATTGGTAAAAACCGCTCAACGAATGTGGTTTGTGAGAGTAGAGTACCTCCATGATTATCAGTCTTGGCCGCAAATACATCTTCGTACATGCCCCCAAAACCGCTGGCACCTCGATGGCGCTGGCGCTTGAAGCGCGCGCGATGAAGGATGACATCATGCTGGGCGACACGCCCAAAGCGGTGAAACGGCGCAAGCGGTTGCGGGATGTAAAAACGGCGGGGCGGCTGTGGAAACACTCGACCTTGGCGGATGTTGATGGGCTGGTGACATCGGCGCAGATGGATGACGCGTTTATCTTCACATTGGTGCGCAACCCTTGGGATCGGATAGTCAGCTATTACCATTGGCTGCAAAAACAGAAATTTGAACATTATGCGGTCACATTGGCCCAAACCAAAACGTTCACAGACTTTGTTCAAGATGCCGCAATCCTTGCGAGCTTTAGCGCTACACCGGCCAGCCATTATATGACGGATGCTTTGTGTAAGGAACGCTGCAATGCCTATATCCGGATAGAGAATTTCGCGCAGGACGTGTTTTCTTTGGCCGAACATTTGAAGTTTGAACTGGCGCTTGAGCACGTGAACAAGTCCGAGCGCAGGGCAGATTATAAGAGCTATTACAATGATAGTACCTGCGCGGCTGTGCAAATGGCATGTTCAGAGGACATCGAAAGATTCTGCTATTCATTCGATTAAGAGTTGAATCGACCTTAAGAATTTTTTCCTTCAAATTTGTTTCTACTTTTAGGTTAATTCTTTGATTGCCATCGGATTGCCTCAGTATGGCGAAACAATGCCCCAAATACGCCCCGATTTGGACCAAGCAGTGTCATGCGAATCGTTGCAACTGAACTCACTGCTTAATCGGCGTTGGGTTCCAAAACTACGGATCTGCCACCTAACGCCTCACACCATGGGGATGGAAAATATGTTCGGTTTAAATACAAAAACAAATACGATGCTACGTCGGATGAATGAAACAACAGGTGCCTATGATGGTAGTCTAAACATCATGACCACGGGTCTTATTGCTGGCACACGGATCGCAACCACTATGGGATGGCGTCAGGTCGAAGCCATTGCTGTTGGTGACACGGTTCTGACATTCGACAATGGTATGCAAACGGTTGCCGAAGTTAACCGTACAACTGCGTGGGTCGATGCGCCTTGGACAGCAGAGAGCATGTGGCCCGTTCACATTCCTGCGGGTGCACTCGGCAACTACGTTGAAATGACAGTTCCAGTAGAACAAGGGCTTATGATCGAATGCGAAGCGGCCCTTGATCAGCACGGCGATCCATATGCGATTGTTCCTGCACTCTCTTTGGCTGGCCTTCGTGGCATCACCCGCCGTGCGCCAAGCGAGCAAATCGAAGTCGTAACTTTAACATTTGAAGCAGAGCAAGTGATCTACGCCGAAGGCAACCTTCTAGCACATTGCCCAGCCAGCTATGTTTTATTGGATGTTATGCTAAGCGGCGGGCAACCTGCATATGACGTGCTTTCGGTAAAAGACGCGACTTTTTTGGCCGAACGCCTGATCATGGAAGATACTGCCGCGGCGAACGCCCAAGCAGCCTAAGCTACCCTGCATCTCTCTCCCCAAACGCAGCACTGGTCCGGCAACGGCCAGTGCTGTTTCGCTTGAATCCCCCAAATGTGGGTCGATAGATATTTTTTCCGTGTTAATGTCGGTCTGGACAATCCCCGTTCGTCTAAGGGGTACAAGGGCGCAGTGCTCTTCTTTCAAACCAAGGAAAATATCATGCAATTTATGTGTCTCATTTATTCTGCCCCGAACTCTGGACCAAAGCCCGGAACCCCTGAATTTGGGATGTTCATGAAGGGCTACGGCGATTTCACCCAAACCGTAAAAGCCGATGGTAAATTTGTGGCAGGTGACGCGCTGCAAGGTTCTGATACGGCAACAACCGTGTCTGTGCGTGAAGGTAAGGCAGAAACAATTGATGGTCCGTTCGCGGAAACAAAGGAACAATTGGGGGGGTATTACCTGCTAGATTGCACTGACATGGATGAGGCACTGAAATATGCAGCCATGATCCCAACATCTGAATTTGGCCGTATCGAAGTACGCCCTGTCATGGTCTGGGACACATAAGCCCCGCTTAAGTCATCGGATCAAAGCATGTTACCTCCACTCTCAACCGAACAGGTGATTGAACGAACCGTTCGTGAAGAGTGGGGGCGTATCCTTGCCTCATTGGCCAGCGGCCTGAATGATCTGCAACTGGCAGAGGATTGCCTGCAAGAGGCGGTGATCTCTGCGATGGACCATTGGGGAAGGAATGGTCTGCCAAGGTCCCCAAGCGCGTGGTTGATCATCGTCGCACGGCGTAAGGCACTGGATAAATTGCGCCGCGCCCAGAACTTTGCACGCAAGGAAAACGAAATCGCCTATCTGCTGGAGCTAGAAAACCGCCCCTTGGACGATCCTATGACGGAAACGATTCCTGACAAGCGGCTGGAGATGATCTTTACCTGCTGCCATCCCGCGCTTGAGCGTAAAAGCCAAGTGGCGCTGACCCTTCGCACTTTGGGCGGGTTGTCGACGGATGAGATTGCTGCGGCGTTTTTGGACAAACCGTCCTCAATGCAAAAGCGGATCACACGGGCCAAGCAACAGATTGCGCGCGGTGGGATCCCTTATGAAGTTCCCCAAGATGCGGACCTGCCAGAACGCATATCGACGGTTCTAAGCGTGCTTTATTTGATCTTTAACGAGGGGTATTCTGCCAATAGCGGCACCACAGTGTTGCGCAGCGATTTGTCGGGCGAGGCCATACGCCTCACGCGGATTATTGTCGCGCTTTTGCCTAACGATTGCGAAGCCGCTGGTTTGCTGGCGTTGATGTTACTGCATGATTCACGGCGCAACGCGCGTGTTGGGCCAGCTGGAGAAATTATCGCGCTAGAGGATCAAAACCGCAAACGTTGGGACCGCGAGAAAATCCAAGAAGGTGTCGCTATTTTGAAAGAGACACTGCCGAAACAGGGTATCGGACCCTACCAAATTCAGGCCGCGATCAGTGCCGTTCATGCGCAAAGCCCTGCGTGGGAACAAACCGATTGGGCGGAAATCGTGGCGTTGTATGAGCTTCTGTTTGCTATGCAACCCACGTCTGTTGTGCAGGTTAATCTTGCTGTCGCGGTGTCTTATGCACAAACGCCAGACGCGGCATTGGTTATCATGGAAAAGGTCGCAACGGCTGCCAAAATCCAATCCTATCAACCCTACTATGCGGCGATGGGCAATCTGCTGGCACGGGCTGGCAGGATCACAGAGGCTAAGGTGAGCTTTGAAAATGCGATAGAGCTGTCAGAAAATGCGCAAGAGATCGCATTTTTGAAAAATGCAGCGCGGCGATTGCTGCATTAGGAATGAAAAAGCCCCCGAATGAACGGGGGCTTGTGTTGTTTTAAGCTGCGGCTTCGTCCTTTGGACCAAAGCGGCGATAGAAGGTTTGGTTTTTACCAGCCATCTCGCGCAGAAGGGCAGGGCATTCAAAACGATCCCCATACGCGGCTTGCAACTGGTCACAGCGTTCGGCCGCATATGGCGTCCCGATGATGTCCAAGTAGCTGAAGGGGCCACCCGTGGCAGGGGCAAAACCCCACCCAAGGATCGCACCAACATCGCCTTCGCGGATGTCTTCTAATACGCCTTCTTCCAATGCACGCACGGCTTCTAGAACCTGTGAAAACATCAAACGATCTTGAACTTCCTGCAGGGCTGGTTGCTCGGCGGCCAATGGATACTTGTCGTGAACACCTTTCCAATAACCTGTGCGCTTGCCCTTTTGGTCATAGTCGAAATAGCCCGCGTTGGCTTTGCGACCCAAACGACCCAAACCTTCCATCCAGACGATCAAATCGTCGGCGTCAGATGCAGGATAGGCATTGCCCATGGCGGCCTTAGTGGCCTTCATGATGCGCACACCCAGATCGATCGAGGTCTCGTCACCCAATTGGATTGGTCCCACTGGGAAACCAAGCTGTTGTGCAGCGTTATCAATCAACTGTGGTGCAACACCTTCAGTGACCATGCGCGCCGCTTCATTGCCGTAAGGGATGATGCAACGGTTGGCGTAGAAGAACCGTGCATCGTTCACAACGATTGGCGTTTTTCGAATTTGGCGCACGTAGTCGAGGGATTTGGCAACAGCCACATCACTCGTTTGCGCACCTTTGATGATCTCGACCAACAACATCTTTTCAACGGGTGAGAAGAAGTGGATGCCGATAAACTGTTCAGGGCGCGAAGACGCCTTTGCCAGCTCAGAAATAGGCAAGGTCGAGGTGTTTGAGGCGAAAATGCAATCCTCTGGGATCACGGCCTCAACGCGTTTGGTGATCTCTGCCTTTACAGCAGGGTCTTCAAACACGGCCTCAATGATCAAATCACAGCCCTTCAGCATTTCAACATCAGGGGTGGCGGTGATTAGGTTAAGCAGCGCTTCTTTCTTCTCAGGTGTCGCTTTTTTGCGGGCAATGCCTTTGTCCATGTAGGTGGCAGAATAGGCTTTGCCTTTGTCAGCAGCTTCTTGATCACGGTCGATCAAAACCACTTCGATGCCTGCTTGGGCCGAGACAAGCGCAATACCTGCACCCATCATACCCGCACCCAAAACACCCAATTTTTTGACGCGTTGGTCAGGGACATCTTTTGGACGCACAGCGCCTTTTTCAAGGGCCTCTTTGTTCAGGAACAAGGAACGGATCATTGCGGATGAAGATGGGTTCATCAGGATATTGGTGAACCAACGTGCCTCAATCTTAAGGGCTGTATCGAATGGAACCAACGCACCTTCATAGATCGCTGACAACATCGCCTTGGCCGCTGGGAAGGCACCTTTTGTCTTACCGCCAACCAATGCGTTGGCGCCAACAAAATTCATGAAACCAGCCGGGTGATATGGGGCACCGCCGGGCAATTTATAACCCTTCGCGTCCCAAGGTTTCAGCAGATCAGCGTCCTTTGCAGACAGAACCCAAGCACGGGCCGCAGCAATCGGATCCTCGACAACCTCATCAATCACGCCCGCTTTGAGCGCCTTTTCAGGTGAGTTCATGCGGCCCTCAAGCAACAATGAAGAGGCCCCCATCAAACCAAGTTTGCGCACCAAGCGGGTTGTACCGCCAGCACCCGGAAAAATACCAACCAGAATTTCTGGTAGGCCAATCTTTGCTTTAGGGTTGTTGGCGCTGAAAATACGGTGGGTCGAAAGGGGCAATTCCAGACCAATACCCGCAGCGGTGCCTGGAAGGGCCGTTGCAATTGGCTTGCCGCCTTTGTTGGTCTTTGGGTCCATGCCTGCACGCTCAATCTTGCGCAACAAGTGATGCATACGCATCGTGCCCTCAAACAATCCCTTGGCCGGATCATCCCCTGCATCAGCGCGCATTTTGGCCAATAGGTTCAAATCCATGCCACCGGCAAAGCTGTCTTTGCCAGATGTGATAACGATGCCCTTGACAGCATCATCCGCCAAGGCGTCATCGATTTGGGCATCAAGCTGTTCAAGGCCTTTAAAAGACATCACGTTCATTGTCTTGTCAGCGACATCCCAAGTGATCGTGGCAACGCCTTCAGCGTCTTTCGTTAGTGTGAAGTCGTTCATCTGTATCTCCCCAAGTTGGGTTTTTTGGTCGGGGTATCGGACCCGTAATTTTCAAATTTCTTTAACAACATTTTGACAAGGGCCAAGGTCTCGTTCGGGCCGTTGCTGCAATCGTCTTCGCTGAGCAGAATGCGCTTAAAGTCATTCAACTCTGAGCTGTCCAAAGCATCGCTTGGGTCAGGTTTGTATTTGAAAAACAAAGGCGGGGTTTGTTGAACCAGACGGACATAGGTGCCGTCATTGGCGACCTTGAGCTGTAGGTTTGTCATGCCCTCAGACGCAGCAAGAGTTGCGACAGCATGGAATGGATGTGATTTATTGCTCATTATACGCGCTCAATAATTGTTGCGGCGCCCATGCCCGATGCGATGCAAAGGGTGGCAAGGCCGACTTCTTTGTCTTGACGTTCTAGTTCATCCAGCAAGGTGCCGATGATCATCGCGCCAGTGGCACCCAACGGGTGACCCATAGCGATTGAACCGCCGTTTACGTTGACGACTGAATGATCGACTTTGAATTTCTCCATGAACAACATGACGACCGAGGCGAAGGCCTCGTTCACTTCAAACAGATCAACGTCTGAGATGGTCATACCGTTGTCGGCCAAAATCTTCTGGGTGGCAGGAACCGGACCCGTCAACATGATGGTCGGGTCAGTACCAATTTTTGTGGTGGCACGGATGCGTGCACGTGGCTTTAGGCCATGCTTTTTACCGAACTCTTTGTTGCCGATCAGAACGGCCGCAGCACCGTCAACGATGCCTGATGAGTTGCCAGCATGGTGGATGTGGTTGATTTTTTCCAAGTGTGGGTACTTCATCAACGCGATCTTATCAAAGCCGGGCATGACTTCACCCATCGCCTGAAACGCTGGGTTCAAGGCACCAAGGGACTGCATGTCGGTTTGGGGACGCATGTATTCATCGTGATCAAGGATCGAGATGCCGTTGATATCACGCACGTTGATCACAGAGTTGGCAAAACGGCCCTCATCCCATGCAACTTTGGCGCGGCGTTGGGATTCAACAGCCAGTGCATCTGCATCGTCGCGGGTAAAACCATATTCGGTGGCGATGATATCTGCGCTGATGCCTTGAGGAACAAAATAAGTGTCCATCGCAACAGAAGGATCGGCAGCAATCGCAGCACCATCAGACCCCATAGGAACGCGGCCCATCATCTCAACACCGCCGGCAACATACGCACTGCCTGCGCCGCCTTTAACTTGGTTGGCACCAAGGTTAACAGCCTCCATGCCAGACGCGCAGAAACGATTGATCGCAAGACCCGGGATGGATTGATCCAGATCAGAAGCCAAAACCGCGGAACGGGCCAAACAGCCGCCTTGTTCCATAACTTGGGTCACGTTGCCCCAAATTACATCCTCAACCGCATGGCCGCCCAAATTATTGCGCTCTTTGAGGGCGTTCAATGTGACAGCGGATAGGCGCAGGGCGGTGACCTCGTGGAGGCTGCCGTCCTTACGACCTTTACCACGCGGGGTGCGCAGGGCGTCATAGATATAGGCTTCGGTCATTCTTTGATCCTTTTGGCGGTGGTCTTTGCCACAATGTGGTTACGTGGAGCAGAGCAGTTCAAGAGCTGCCGCTGCGTCCTTTTGTGAGGTTACGCGCGGTCAGATGGGTTTCCGGGCATCAAATCATATGGGTGCTTCCAGCCCGGGCTTTCAGAGATGCGGGTCAACCACGCATCAATGTGGGGCCAGTCAGCGCGGACAAAGCCAAAAGGCTCTGGGTAATAGAGATAGCCACAACAGCTTAGATCGGCATTGGTAAGAGCGTCGCCAACTATCCAATCACGGCCCTCAAGATGGGTGTTGAGGGTGGCATATGCGCCCTGTAGACGACCTTGGTTGAACGCAATCACTTCTGCTGGGCGCTTCGCTTCGGGCAAGAAGTTCATCAAGAAACGGGTCATGCCCGCCATTGAGCTGAGCTTGTGGTTGTCGAACAGCACCCAACGCAAAACCTCGCGGCGTCCCTCAGGGGAGGTGCCTGCAAATTTGCCGCTTAGGTGGCTCACGTAATCTTGGATCGCACCGGATTGGGTCACTGTGTAATCCGCAGCAGTGTCGACCAAAACGGGCGCTTCACCCATCGTGTTGACTGACTTAAATTCAGGGGTTCGGGACGCGCCGCCAAAAAAGTCAACGAAGACAGGTTCCCATTCAAGGCCGGAAAGTTCCAAAGCCAGTGCTGCTTTGTAAGAATTTCCGCTTTCGCCAAAGCAATGCAATTTCAACGTCATGGTCTATACCCCTCCCAAGGTGTTTTTTTCATAAGGAAGCTGGGGGTTTCACACCCCCAGACCCCCGTGGAGTTTATTTCGTAAGATGAACGGGGGGCGTTCACTTAGTCTTAAGTTTAATTTGCGATCCAAGTTCTGTGCGGCAGGCTGGAGAGCTGAGCCGTGTGTAAGGTGAAGCCCTGCTGTTTGGCTCGTCGGGTCAATCCCAAATTGGATCGAACAGCAGGGTGGTCCCTTGCCTTCATCTTACCAGAAAAACTCCCGCCGGAGGCATCCGAATTTTCAGCCAGCAATTTCGGTAGAGTTTTACAGCTCCCGCGCGATCAACTCCTTCATGATTTCGTTTGTTCCGCCATAGATGCGTTGCACCCGTGCGTCTGTCCACATCTCACCAATGGCGTATTCTTGCATGAAACCATAGCCACCGTGCAATTGCAGGCATTCATCCAACACCCATGCTTGCGTGTCTGTCGTCCAGTATTTGCACATTGCCGCTTTGTCTGGAGTCAGTTCACCGCGCAAATGTTCTGCCATGCATTCATCAAAGAATGCGCGGCTGACCATTGTTTTGGTTTTGCATTCTGCCAATTTGAACCGTGTGTTTTGGAATTGCATGATTGGTCCGCCAAAGGCTTCGCGTTCGCGACAATAGGCGATGGTGCGTTCAACTGCGCCTTCCATTGCGCCAATGGCAGAGCAGGCGATGATCAACCGCTCCTGGGGCAGTTGGTTCATCAGTTGATAGAATCCTTTGCCCTCTTCCCCGCCCAAGATATTTTCGGGTGCGATCTCGACGTTGTCAAAGAACACTTCTGATGTATCAGCCGCGTGCATCCCGATTTTCTCAAGGTTGCGCCCGCGTGCAAATCCGGTTGCTCCGTCGGTTTCCAAAACCACCAAGGACACGCCTTTTGATCCCAGCGATGGGTCCGTTTTGGCGGCCACAATAATTAAGTTAGCGTGCTGTCCGTTGGTTATAAATGTCTTTTGCCCAGAGAGGCGGTAAGAATTACCATCCCGAATGGCCCGCGTTTTGATCGCTTGAACGTCGGACCCTGTGGATGGTTCCGTCATTGCGAGTGCGCCAACCAATTCACCGGTGACCATTTTAGGTAACCAACGTGCCTTTTGCTCGTCCGTGCCGCAGTTCAGGATGTAGTGGGCCACGATCCCAGAGTGGATACCATGTCCCCAGCTGGCCAAGTTCGCGCGGCTGCCTTCGATCAAGATCGCAGCCTCATGCCCGAAATCGCCGCCCGCGCCGCCAAATTCTTCGGGGATGGAGGGGCAGAGAAGCCCAAGTTCGCCGGCCTCAGCCCACGTGGATCGATCCATCTGCCCTTGTTTGCGCCAATCGGCAAACTTGGGAGCCCATTCATTTGTGATGAATTGGGCCGTCATATCCGCAATCATCTGGTGTTCGTCGGTCATCCATCCTTTGGCCGTCTCACTCATCACAACATCCTCCCCAGATGTGTTTATTTCTTGCGCGCGTCGAGCTCTGCGTTGAACAGTCGCAAACGTGCGGTCAGGTTTTCTTCGTTCACGACACTGGCGAAGTTCTCAAACAGGAACGAAAGTGCCTCGCCTTCATCCAAACCCGCATCCGCTGAAAACCGTTTTAATCGGCGATACCCGTCTTCTGTCATTGCGACAGGGAAGCGGCGTGTAAGGCGAAAGCGTTTGGGCATGGTTGTTTTTCCTGCAGTGTCGTTGGGGCGGGCAATCGCCCACCCCTAGCACCTTAGAAGTTTGCAGCATCCAGCGCCATCACCGTATCACTTCCAGATTGAATACGCGTCAGGTGCAATGCCGTCGCAGGCAACTGGCGAGCCATATAGAAACGTCCCGTCGCAAGCTTGGTTTCATAGAATGTTGCGTCATCCGTACCCGCAGCTAAGGTATCGCTAGAAACCTTGCCCATACGTGCCCACATCAGGCCAAGGCAGACGTGCCCAAACATATGCATAAAGTCGTTAGAACCCGCCAATGCGTGGTTTGGATTGCTCATCCCGTTTTGCATGAAATACATGCCTGCGGCCTGCAAATCCTTGGACGCTGCTTTGAGGGGTTCGATAAAGTCTTTGTCGTATGCTTCATCTTGGCCTGCATTGTCTTTGATGAAGGTCTTCACCATTTCAAAGAACGCCATCACGTGCTTGCCGCCGTCTTGCGCCAATTTGCGGCCCACAAGGTCTAGCGCCTGAACGCCATTGGCCCCTTCATAGATCATAGCAATACGGGCATCGCGGGTGAATTGGGACATGCCCCATTCCTCGATATAGCCGTGGCCGCCATAGATCTGTTGTGCCTTAACCGTCATGTCGTATCCGACATCAGTCAAGAAGCCCTTGATCACAGGGGTCAACAAGGACACCAAGCCATCGGCGTCTTTGTCATCCGCGCGGTGGGCGGCATCAATCATTGTGGCGCCCCAAAGGATGAAGGCACGTGCGCCTTCAACGAACGACTTTTGTTCCATCAAGGAACGACGAATATCTGGGTGAACGATCAATGGATCGGCCGGACCGTCTGTATTCTGCACACCAGTGACAGCGCGCCCTTGCAGACGATCGTTGGCGTAATCCAGTGCGTTTTGATACGCAGCTTCGGCTTGGGACAGCCCTTGCATCCCGACGCCCAAACGCGCCTCGTTCATCATGGTGAACATGGCGCGCATGCCTTTGTGCTCATCGCCCAACAAATACCCTGTCGCGTTGTCATAGTTCATGACGCAGGTAGAGTTGCCGTGGATGCCCATCTTCTCTTCGATGCTGCCAACAGTTGCCCCGTTGTGCTCGCCCAAGGAACCGTCTTCATTGACCATAACCTTTGGAACGATGAACAAAGACACGCCTTTGATGCCCTCAGGACCATCGGTAATTTTTGCCAATACCAAGTGAACGATGTTGTCCGCCATGTCGTGTTCACCAGAAGAGATAAAGATCTTCTGGCCTGTAATCTTATAGCTGCCGTCCGCTTGTGGTTCTGCTTTGGTGCGCATCAGCCCCAGATCAGTGCCGCAATGTGGCTCTGTCAGGTTCATCGTGCCTGTCCATTCGCACGACACCATGTTTGGCAACCATTTGTCTTTTTGCGCTTCAGTTCCGTGGGCCAAAATCGCGGATGCTGCACCGTGGGTCAGCCCCTGATACATTGTGAACGCCATGTTGGAGCCAGAGAACAATTCGCCCACTGCTGATCCCAAAACCGCTGGCATGTTTTGCCCGCCGTATTGCTCGGGCATATCCAGACCGGTCCAACCGCCTTCTTTGACTTTGGAAAATGCGTCTTTGAAACCGGCTGGTGTGTAAACAACGCCGTTTTCCAAACGACAGCCTTCTTTGTCGCCCGTCACGTTCAAAGGGGCCAACACTTCAGACGTCAGTTTGCCCGCTTCTTCCAGCACTGCAGATGTGAAATCTGCTTCCAGCTCATCATAACCTGGAATGGCGCTTTCAGATACTTTCAATAGATCGTGCAAAATGAAATGCATGTCTTTTGTTGGGGCTGTGTAGCGGGGCATAGTGTTCTCCGATTGGGCACAAATTGGGTGAAGGGCGACCCTGTCTTAGTGGGTCATCCCAGAATTTTTTTGGTCGAGGCGATCATTTTTTCGCCCCAGCGCATTTGATGTTTTAGGTCTTCGATGGCTTCACTCAGCGTGTCGCGCTGGCGTTCCATATCGGCCAGACGATCGTTGGCCACGGCGTAGGCGCGCGCCAATTGGGTTTGGCGATCATCGTCAACATGATACAGGTCCAGCAGCTGGCGAATTTCCTCAAGGCTGAAGCCAAAGCGTTTGCCCAGCAAGATCAGCTTAAGGCGCGCGCCATCACGTTTGGTAAAGAGACGCTTTTGCCCCTCACGAATAGGGAACAGCAATTCCTTGGCTTCATAAAAGCGCAAAGTGCGTGGGGTGACGTTGTGGTCGTCACACATCTCTCTGATGGTTTTGGTATTCTCGGTCATCGGCTTTATCTCCGCCCGTAAAATAAGTGTTACGAGTGTCAATTTGGTCTATTTCCCGTCTATTACAATGGAGAACTAGCTTACGTAAGCTGTACGCCACGTCAACTTTGTGCCTTACGTAGCGTTTCTTTACGTCAAGTAGTTGAGAAATTGGCAAAAACGGGGATTGGGGGGAAGCGCATTATTTTGCAGACAATTTTCGTGAATTTGTACAATCCAGGGTAGAGGTAACCACAAGCGCATCTGCTTCGGTGCCAAAAATGACCTAACGAATGGAATCACTGAACTCAAAATCGGGACCCCAGACCTATGTACTAGGTCATCAATCAAGCGATTATTTCGCCAATTCACTCGCCACGTTTTCACGCAAAACTTGTAACTCGGTAATGGCCTCTTCCAGATGAACACGTTGCTCTGCCAGCTCTTTCAGCTGACCATCGGCCATATCAATCCACGCTTCCATTTGCGCCTTTGTGCCCTCGTTTTCGTAGATCAGCAGCCATTGACGGATGTCTTCGAGTTGAAAGCCAAATTTACGACCTCGCATGATCAACTTCATCCGCGCGCGTTCGCGGGCACCGTAAAATCGCGAACGGCCTTCACGATCAGGTTGGAGCAATTCAATGTACTCGTAATACCTTAGAGTGCGCGGCGTCACATCGAACGCGGCACACATTTCTTTAAAAGATATACGATCGTCAGTCATAGTGCTCCCCTTGGGACATAGGTTAGGCGGGCCGCAATAGAAGCGCAACGGGTGCTCTTGCCCTTTTCGCATGGGACTGTTCAAAAGGTTGCAAGCAACGAAAGGCGCACGCTCATGTCAGACAAAGTGAATATAGCCCGACAGTTCATGGAAGCGATCCCACATTCGCGCGATCTGGGGATGGTTTTGACTGCAATAGAAAACGGTGTAGCGACAATCACAATGCCTTATGACGAGCGCCTGATCGGTGATCCGGAAACGGGCGTTGTGCATGGGGGCGCGGTATCTGCGTTGATGGACAGTTGTTGCGGCGCGGCAGTGATGAGCCATCCGTCCAATCCTGGGGCCACAGCCACCATTGATCTGCGTATTGATTACATGCGCTCGGCCACGCCGGGGCAGGCGTTGTCCACCACCGCAACATGTTACCACATCACCCGTAACGTCGCCTTTGTGCGAGCAACGGCAGTGGATGAGGACACGGATAATCCAGTCGCAATGGCGACAGGCACCTTTACAATCGAGGGGCAGCGCAGATGAGAAAGCCACCTGAACCCGTCCAAGTGATCAAACAACGCCGCGATGAGGCATTGAGCAAATTGGTTGGGCGCGTACCCTATATCCAATACCTCGGCGTAACCTTCGATCGGCGCGGCGATGAACTGACGGCTGTTTTGCCCTATGCGGTTAAATTGATTGGCAATCCTTTGCTGCCTGCGATCCACGGCGGTGTGACCTCGGCGTTTTTAGAAATTACATCTGTGATTTCGCTCAGCTGGGCGACTCTTTGGGATGATCTTGAAAGCGGTGAGTTGGACGGCGATAGCACAGCGTTCCGCATGCCAAAGACCATCGATTTTACTGTGGATTACCTGCGCTCTGGCCTGCCGCGCGATGCCTATGCCCGCGCACGGATCACTAGATCAGGACGACGCTATGCCTCTGTGCATGTTGAGGGATGGCAGGACAATCGCGAAAAACTGTTTGCCCAAGCGACAGGACATTTCCTGATGCCGCAACCACGTTCCGACAAATCGTGAAACCGGTCACACTCGCAACGCCACCTCAAGAAATCACACACAAACGTATCCTCAAACTGGCGGTGCCTTTGGTGCTGTCAAACGCCACCGTGCCAATCCTTGGGGCTGTGGACCTTGGCGTAGTTGGGCAAATGGGAGAGGCGGCACCCATTGGGGCTGTCGGCCTTGGTGCCATTATCCTAACGACGGTGTTTTGGATCTTTGGCTTTCTACGGATGGGTACCGTGGGATTGGTTGGGCAAGCCGCGGGGGCGGAAGATCACGCTGAGGTCTCCATTATCCTAACCCGCGCGCTTTTGATCGCTTTGGCCGCTGGGTTTACTCTGATCTTGCTACAACCCCTTATCTTCGCGGCGGCCCTCAGCATGTCACATGCCTCCGCAGAGGTCGAAACGCTTGCGTACAGCTACCTTTCAATCCGTATCTGGACGGCACCTGCGGCCATCAGCATCTATGCCCTAACGGGTTGGCTGGTTGCGATGGAACGCACTTCGGGCGTGTTCTGGGTCCAGCTGGTGATGAACAGCGTCAATATACTGCTCAGCATCATATTCGTGCTTTGGTTAGATATGGGGGTGCAGGGCGTGGCCATTGGGACCGTGATTGCGGAACTTATTGGTGCTGGGCTGGCGCTTTATTTATGCCGTGACGCGTTCAAACACCCTGATTGGCGCAAATGGGTGCAGGTGTTTGATCGGGCGAAACTGATCCGTATGGCGCTCCTGAATACTGACATCTTGATCCGTTCAGCTCTGTTGATGGTGATCTTTTCGTCTTTTGTGTTCCTTGGAACGCGGTTCGGGGATGTCACGCTGGCTTCTAACGAAGTGCTGGTACAATTCATGTACATCACGGCCTACGCGATGGACGGCTTTGCCTTTGCTGCTGAAACGTTGATCGCACGGGCCATGGGTCGCGGTGATGCATCACGTCTGCGTCGTTCTGCGTTGATGACAGGTTTTTGGGGGGCTGTTGTGTGCGTCACCACAGCCTTAGCATTTGCAATCTTTGGCCCTTGGCTGATCGACCTTATGGCCAAATCACCAGATGTTCAGTCAGAGGCGCGCATCTATTTGCCTTGGATGGTTGTCGCCCCGTTGATTGGCTGTGTGGCGTGGATGATGGACGGAATTTTCATCGGGGCAACCCAATCGCGCGATATGCGCAACATGATGATCGTCAGTTTTATCGTTTACTGGCTCGCCGTATGGCTGTTTTTGCCCCTTTGGGGGAATCACGGATTGTGGGCGGCGTTGCTTGTGTCGTTTCTTGCACGGGGCATCACATTAAGTCTGCGATATCCCGCACTTGAGGCTGCGGCCAAGAACCATAAGCAGGCTTAAAGCCAACGTGCCTTATCGGTGCCAACAGCGTCCTGAACGTTCTTGAACCCATCACGTTCCAACAGCGCATCCAACTCGCGGGCAATTTTGGCCGCAAGAGACAGACCGCCATAAACCAACGCAGTGTATAGCTGTACCGCAGAGGCACCGGCACGGATTTTAGCATAGGCTTGTTCGCCAGTGCCGATGCCACCAACGCCGATCAATGGGATGGTTGTCAGCTCGCTTAGTTTCGCAAGGATGCGCGTTGATTTCTCAAACAACGGCGCGCCTGACAGGCCGCCCATTTCATCGCGGTGCTGGCTTTGAAGGCCTGCACGATCAAGGGTGGTGTTGGTTGTGATAATAGCCGCAACGCGGGCGTCCGTGGCGACTTTGGCAATGTCGGCAAGGTCTTGATCGGTCAAATCAGGTGCGATTTTTAGGAACACTGGCGTGTCGCCGGGCACCTGCATCACACCATCAAGCAACGCGGCCAAGGCCATTGGCCCCTGCAAGTCGCGCAGCTTTTCGGTGTTGGGTGAGGACACGTTTACAGTTGCGAAGTCCACATAAGGACCTGCCTGTTTCAATACAGTGGCAAAGTCTTCGGCACGATTGGAACTGGTTTTGTTTGCGCCGAGGTTCAGGCCGACAGGAATGCCAGTGCCGCGTTTGCTGAGGCGGGCAGCGATTACCTCAGAACCATGGTTGTTAAAGCCAAAGCGATTGATCGAAGCGCGATCTTCACTTAGGCGAAACAGCCGTGGTTTTGGATTACCGGGCTGCGCGATCGGCGTTGCCGCACCCACTTCGATAAAACCAAAGCCTACGTTGGACAAAGGCGCGACAACTTCGGCGTTTTTGTCAAAACCCGCTGCCAAACCAACAGGGTTAGGCATGTTCAAACCAGCAACTTTGGTGGCAAGGCGGCTGGACGTGACCGGACCGGGTGTTGGGGCCAGACCCATCTTCAGGGCTTTGATCGCCAAACCATGCGCCAATTCGGGATCGATCTTAAGCAAGGCCTTAAGCCCGAGCTGTTCCATTACCTGTTTCATCCGAATGTGGCCCTTTGTCGTTTCATCTAATGTGGATCGAGAGACGTGCTTACAGCAATCCTGCCGGGAATTCGTGGCGTCCATCGACCAATGGCAAAGGCTGTGCCCATGCCACATCGGCGAGTTTCAAGTTGCGGTATAGGTGTGGAAACAATGCATCCCCGCGTGAAATTTCCCACTGTAGGTCATCGCCCAGCGGATCAGTTTCAACGCCCAACAAGAACAGGTCTTCGACACCTCCGAAATGCTTGTCAGCCGTTTCTTGCACCTGTTCGGCGGTCGAGAAATGGACATAACCATCTGCAATATCGATCGGCGCGCCCTGCGTTTCGCCATTGGCGCGCAGGTCTGCCCATTCGTCGGAGCGGAATATTTTGAATATCAACATATGCGCCTGATGCCCTTTGGGTAAACAGGCGTCAAGTCACCAGCGTTACCGTTACGTCATATTCGCGTGTGACGGATGTGGGGTGAAATGATTCAGTTGTGGCTTTGACTCTTGAACAGACCAAGGCCAAAGTAACGAGATATTCAACCAACGGGGGACGTCCAGATGATGCGTTTAACACAAACAGTGGCTGCACTTGCTTTAACAGCAGGCACGGCAGCAGCCGATTATTCTTTGACCATTCTACACACAAACGATTTCCACGCACGTTTTGAGCCAATCAGCAAATATGACAGCGGGTGCGGTTCTGAAGATAACGCAGAGGGCAAATGCTTTGGCGGTTCAGCCCGTTTGGTCACGGCGATTGCAGATGCAAAAGCCCGTTCTAACAATTCGATCCTCGTAGACGGAGGTGACCAATTCCAAGGCACTTTGTTCTATACATATTACAAAGGCGCATTGGCGGCCGAGATGATGAACAAGGTCGGCTATGACGCGATGACCGTGGGCAACCACGAATTCGACGATGGACCAGAAGTATTGGCAGGCTTCATGTCTGCGGTGAACTTCCCTGTGCTGATGTCCAACGCCGATGTGTCTAACGAACCATTGCTGGCTGGCAAATTGGCCAAATCCACAGTGATCGAACGTGGCGGTGAAAAACTGGGCCTGATCGGCCTAACACCTGATGACACCGGCGATCTGGCATCACCGGGCGATAACATCACGTTCTCTGATCCAGTGGCTGCGGTCCAAGGTGAAGTTGACGCGCTCACAGCTATGGGCGTGAACAAGATCATTGTCTTGTCCCACTCTGGTTACGGTGTGGACCAACGGGTTGCGGCAGAAACAACTGGTGTTGATGTGATCGTTGGCGGTCACTCAAACACGCTACTGTCCAACACAAACGAACGTGCGGCGGGTGCTTATCCAACAATGGTTGGCGAAACAGCCATCGTTCAGGCCTATGCCTACGGTAAATTCTTGGGCGAACTGAACGTCACATTCAACGACGCTGGCGAAATCGTGGAAGCCGTTGGCGAGCCGTTGGTTATGGATGCGTCCGTAACAGAAGATGCAGCAACCGTTGCACGCATTGCAGAAGCTGCAAAACCGCTTGAGGAAATCCGCACCAAAGTTGTGGCCGAAGCCGCCGCAGCAATTGAAGGTGATCGTTCGGTTTGCCGCGCAGTCGAGTGCCCAATGGGATCATTGATCGCGGATGCGATGCTTGACCGTGTAAAAGACCAAGGCGTTGATATCGCGATCCAAAACGGTGGTGGTATTCGTGCCAGCATCGATGCGGGTCCGGTGACAATGGGCGAAGTGCTTACAGTGCTTCCATTCCAAAACACACTGTCCACATTCGAAGTTGATGGTGCAACAATCGTTGCTGCACTTGAAAATGGTGTGAGCGAATTGGAAGAGGGCGCGGGCCGTTTTGCACAGGTTGCAGGCATCTCCTTCACCGTCGACTCGGCCGCCGAAGCGGGCGCGCGCATTAGCGATGTTATGGTGGGTGGCGCTGCTATCGATCTGGGCAAAACCTACGGCGTTGTGTCTAACAACTACGTTCGCAACGGTGGCGATGGCTACAAAATGTTCAAATCAGCTGCAAACGCCTATGATTACGGACCAGATTTGGCTGACGTCATGGCGGAATACTTGGCCGCTCAAGGGCCATTCACGCCCTACACTGATGGTCGTATTACGGTGAAATAAGGGGTTCCCTTAACGGCGATAGAAAAGGCGTGCAGCAATGCGCGCCTTTTTTGTATCAAACAGATCGAACGTTCCTGCTATTGGGATTTCTCAATATCATAGACAACGATGCCATCACGGCCGCCTTCGCACAGCGTGCAAAGCTGCGCGCCCAATTCTTGATGCGTCGGATGAACCGCATAGGCCTCTAATGCGTGCTGGGTGGCAAACCGGATAACAAAGCCACCAGAAAAATCGAGGGACTTGTTTTCAAAATCGCGGTTCTCACCAAAATCAAACCCAAGGACGCCATCAATCGTTTGGCTAAAAGCCTCTAACGCTGCGAACACCTGGGTACGCTGCTCAGCAGTGACGTCTTTGCGGAAATTGCAGAAGACGCAGTGTAAAATGACATTGCTCATTTGGTGCCCTTTGTCGCGGCGATATGGGATGGCTTTCGCCAAGTTCAGTTGGCCGACAGCATAGGCGGCTGTTGCACCCACTCACCAGATGGAAACCGCATAGATTAAGAAAAGTCTAATTGGCCTACCCAAATGGTTAACACGGGGAACAGGTTAACGAATGATTGCCACGCGAAACAGCGCGGCACTGTACAGATAAGGCCGTAAACTGTGCAGCTCCCTTAAATCTCAAGTTTTTAGGGCAGTATCTGCAAATGAAACTGCACATTTTAAATGCTCAATTGTACATCGGCGTGCTAAACAAGCCGCGAGCGCAGCGTTAACCCAACCGTGCGCCGGGCGTTTTCTAGGGTGGAGTAGGGACCAAATGTGCGGCCGTATCGCCAACACCATGCCACAAGATGCGATGGCGCAATTGTTTGCGGCCAAGCCTGATAATGATCTGCCTGTTGTCCCAAATTACAACGTCTGCCCCACAAATGCTGTCCATTCGATTATGGCGGATGGTGGCGGACGACGACTGCAATCCATGCGCTGGGGCTTTATTCCCAGTTGGTACAAAAAGCCAAATGATGGCCCCCTCTTGATCAACGCCCGCGCTGAAACGATTGCGGAAAAACCAGCGTTTAGAGCCGCTTGTCGTGAACGTCGTTGCGTCG
The DNA here is from genome assembly GCA_002478745.1 of Rhodobacteraceae bacterium UBA7436. Lineage (GTDB taxonomy): Bacteria > Pseudomonadota > Alphaproteobacteria > Rhodobacterales > Rhodobacteraceae > Ascidiaceihabitans. Next base: position 55,009 of record DLQI01000106.1, read on the forward strand.
TGGTTGCGACCGGATTTTATGAGTGGACCAAATCCGAGGATGGTGGGCGCGACCCTTGGTACATCTCGCGCAGTGACGGTGCACCTCTTGCTTTCGCGTCCATCTGGCAAGACTGGGACGTGGAAGAGGCCCCCATCAAAACCTGCGCCATTGTCACCACGGGCGCAAATACAGCCATATCCGAAATTCACCACCGAATGCCTGTGATCTTAGAACTCGATGAAATTGCGCTTTGGTTGGGTGAAAAAGGCAAAGGGGCCGCCACGCTTATGCAGGCAGCCCCCGAAGAAACACTT
>DLQI01000106.1:55356-80967 GCA_002478745.1 Rhodobacteraceae bacterium UBA7436
TTCTTCAGCCGCAGTTGAAGACGCCTGATCAAGCGGTGCTGCGCCAAAGTTGATGAAACCCTTGATGGTGGTGTCACCATCTTCGTTCGCAAGACCATCATGGAAAAACGATTTTGCCATCTCCGCTGTAACCGCAAGTGACTCAGTTTGATCGACACCAAACTCTTCAGTTTCCCAAGTTTGGTCAAGTGCTGTCACAGTAAGGACACCGTCAGTTTCATTAACGAAAACAATGGTATCACCAGCAGACACATAAGTGGTCTCTGGAAAGTATGCATCGGGAAGAACTGTAATTTCGTGCTCGTCAGCCTGAACAGGTGTCGAGATGAATAGTGTAGCCAAACCGGCCATCAATGTAGTTTTGCGTAGCATCTGTGAGCTCCTGTTTATTGGCCCCACCCGTAAACATTAGGCGATACTTAGATAAACAATTGGGCATAAATGTGACCTGATCATACAACTCTATTCAATTTGAAGTTTTAACCATGTTTTAAAGGCATTTAGCGGCGCAATGTTGGCCCGATCCGATGGCCAGACCAGGTAATAAGTGCCTATGCTATCGCTTGTATGGGTAGATGCGCGGCACAGTTGACCACTGTTCAGATAGGGTTCTGCGACAAAGGTAGGAAGCAAAGCGATTCCCATGCCATGCAGGGCTGCTTGGGCCATGGTTGAAAATTGGTCAAACATCATTCCAGATGGGATATCTTCGTCTATTCCATGGGCGCTTAGCCACCTTGCCCACCCTTTTTTCCGCGTTTCAAGGTGCAGCAATGGGTGTTTCAAAATGGCACGTGGATCAGCGACGGGTTGTTCTAATAAATTAGGCGCGCAAACAGGTATCACCGTTTCAGACATCAGCTTCATATGTTGCGCGCTTGGCCAATCCTCTCGTCCAAAATGAATCGCCGCGTCAAAGCGGTTGGCGCGGAAATCAAACGGCGCAAGGCGGGTAGATAGATTTATCGTAACCTCTGGATGCTCCTTGGCAAAATTCGATAAACGCGGTGCCAACCAATGCATTCCAAACGCTGGAAGGATCGCCAAATTTAAAGTTCCGCCATTAGGATTTGCACGGGCTTCAATCGAGGCAGAGGCCAATTGCCCTAATATGCTACGCGCCTTTAAAGCAAAGGCCTGACCGGCTGGTGTCAGTCGGAGCACTCGACCCTCGCGCTGCATCAACCGTACGTCCAATTGATCTTCTAAGGTCTTTAGTTGGCGGCTCACCGCGCTTTGGGTCAACGACAATTCTGATGCAGCCGCCGTGGCGGTTCCAAGGCGCGCAATGGCTTCGAATGCCAACAGGGATGATGTCGAGGGCAGGAAGCGTCGGGGCGCAAGCATCTATGCGTTTTCCTCATGTAATGCAGGATCAACAAGCATTAGAACTTTGGTGAATTATTTGCAATATAGTTGCTAATCATAAATTTTGCGAAAGGCGCGTCAAATGAGTGCAGAACAAAATGGTCTGAAAGCCAAGGATAAACCGGATCTTGGGTCGTTTGATTGGGTCGATGCATTCCGCCTAAGCGGTCAGCTCAGCGAAGATGAGCGGATGATCCAAGCGTCTGCGGCTGCTTATGCGTCGGAAAAACTGGCACCACGCGTAATCGATGCCTTCGCCAATGAGGTCACTGACAGAAGCATTTTTTCAGAGATGGGCGAGATGGGCCTGTTGGGCGTAACTCTGCCAGAAGAATATGGCGGCCTAGGCGGGTCCTACGTCAGCTACGGGCTAGTTGCCCGTGAGGTTGAGCGGATCGACAGTGGCTATCGCTCTATGATGTCCGTGCAATCCAGCCTCGTGATCTACCCGATCTATGCCTACGGTTCTGAAGAGCAACGTCGCAAGTATCTTCCAAAGTTGGCATCTGGCGAATGGGTTGGTTGCTTTGGCTTGACTGAACCTGACGCGGGCAGTGACCCTGCTGGGATGAAGACAGTCGCCAAGAAAAGCGACAGCGGTTACGTCATCAGTGGCTCCAAAATGTGGATTTCAAATGCGCCAATCGCGGATGTATTCGTGGTTTGGGCCAAGTCAGAGGAGCACGGCGGCAAGATCCGGGGATTTGTTCTTGAAAAAGGAATGAAGGGGCTGTCTGCGCCTAAGATCGGTAACAAACTTTCATTGCGTGCATCCGTTACAGGCGAAATCGTGATGGAAGGCGTTGAGGTTGGCGAAGATGCTTTGTTGCCTAATGTTCAAGGGCTTAAAGGCCCGTTCGGCTGTTTGAACCGTGCGCGTTACGGCATCGCATGGGGCGCGATGGGCGCTGCAGAATTCTGCTGGCATGCGGCACGTCAGTACGGTTTGGACCGCAAACAGTTCAACAAGCCACTGGCTGGTACGCAATTGTTCCAGAAGAAATTGGCAGACATGCAAACAGAGATTTCATTGGGCCTTCAGGGCGCATTGCAAGTTGGTCGCCTTATGGATCAAGCGAATGCTGCCCCTGAAATGATCTCGATCATCAAGCGTAACAACTGTGGCAAGGCGCTCGATATTGCGCGCATGTCGCGCGACATGCACGGTGGCAATGGCATCAGTGGTGAATTCCAAGTGATGCGTCACATGATGAACCTAGAGACAGTGAACACCTATGAAGGAACGCATGATGTACATGCCTTGATCTTGGGTCGTGCCCAAACGGGTATTCAAGCGTTCTTTTAAACGACTTAAGCGCGGACCTCTGTCACTAGAGGCTCGCGTTCACCCGCGCGAATAACGTCTGGGTCATAGGCCTGGCGCGCAAAGACCTCGCGCACCATGGGTGCGAAAAAATCGATGGATAAAGTGTCGTAATCTGGGTCAAAGCTTGATTGATCCCAGCGTTCGCAAAATGACGCACAATCATCGAAATAGATGTGACCTGCGAATTGGTCTCTCTTGTTCGGGTTCCCGCCAACGTGGTGTCCATAGTAAACCATTTGGAAATCCCCATGCGCCTGGACGCACCAGCTGCATTGTTCGCGTACAAAGGGGCGTAATATGGCAGCTGCGTATTCGTCGTGATTGTAGGGGGCATAGATGTCGCCGATGTCGTGTAGTAACGCGCAAACAACCCAATCAATATCGGCCCCATCGCGCCATGCACGGGTGGCGGATTGCAACGAGTGACCAAGGCGCGTGATCTTGTAACCTGATAATCCCTCATCCAAATCCACAAGTGCCTGAAGAAGTTTGTCAGCAGTGCCTTTGGCGTGCTCAGTCTCATGTTTCGTAAGGAACGCGTATTCCTCTGCCGTGCCATCTTTCATCTGGGTGAAGTTAACTGTTTTACTCATGCACATGATCCTTTTGCTGGCGATACATTGGATGTCAGATCGTGCCAGCACAAGCCATTTTCTAATGGGCATTATTTTACCATATGGGTGCCCGAAACGCAGTGCCTGCTGCAGATACTAAACGTCACACCCGAGAATTTGGGGTTGGCGCTAGACATGTCAGCGAACGTCGCTAGTGTCCATTTTTGAAAGTTCATTTGCTTGGGAGCAGACGCATGGAAAAGTTCGGAAAAAGCCAACCGGTAAAACGGGTTGAAGATGTGCGTTTTCTGGTCGGACAAGGCCGCTATGTGGATGACATCGCGCCTGCCGATGCATTGAACGCATTCTTTTTCCGCTCTCCAGTAGCGCATGCCGTTATAACCGAGCTTGATGTAGATGATGCGCGCGAAGCCGAAGGTGTTCACGCGGTGCTAACCTGTGCGGACCTTGAAACAGCAGGCATGAACCTAGAAATGGCTGCGGTTCTAGTGAAGAACTGTGATGGAAGCCAAGGCGCCGCAACCAGCCGTACGATGCTGGCCAAGGATCGCTTGCGTTTTGTTGGTGAGCCGATTGTGGCTGTGATTGCAGAGACGTTGGCCCAAGCGCGTGATGCAGCTGAATTGATTGTGCTGGATTATGACGAACTGCCTGCAAAGATGGATCTTAAGGCGGGCGGCGAAACCCTGCATGAAACAGCGCCCGACAATGTCGCGTTTGACTGGGGTATGGGTGACGAGGCAGCAACCAATGCAGCGTTTGAGAAAGCGGCACATGTTGTCAGTCTAGATGTTGGCGATAACCGCATTATCGTCAACTCAATGGAGCCACGTGGCTGTTATTCATATTGGGAAGATGATCGCCTTCACGTTGCCATAAACGGTCAAGGTGTTTGGGTGAATAAGACCCAAATGACAGCAGCATTTGGTCTGGAGCCTGATGATGTTCACGTGACCAATCCCGATACTGGCGGTGGTTTTGGGATGAAAGGTATGGGGTATCCAGAACCATTCAGCCTTGCCCAAGCTGCGCGGGTGTTAGGGCGGCCTGTACGTTGGATGTCTGAGCGAACAGAGGCGATGCTGTCTGACAATGCTGGGCGCGATCTGACGTCATTGGCGGAATTGGCGTTTGACGAGAACCTCAAGATTACCGCGTATCGTGTGCATTCCGACATAAATCTTGGCGCTTACAATTCGCAGTTCGCCCAACCGATCCAAACACAATTGTTTAGCCGTGTTTTAATGGGTGTTTATGATGTGCAGGACACCTATTTAAGTGTGAATGGTTATTTCACCAACACCACACAGGTCGACGCATATCGTGGTGCTGGGCGCCCTGAGGCGATCTATGTGTTAGAACGTGTCATGGACCGTGCTGCACGTGAGTTGGGCATTGATCCGTGGGAATTGCGCCGCCGTAACTTTATCAAACCTGATCAGTTCCCTTATCTGGCGGCCACTGGTGAGACTTATGATGTGGGCAACTTTGACCTCTTGTTGACCCGCGCGGCTGAGGTTGCTGATGCGGATGGTTTTGTTGCGCGTCGTACTGCCGACGAGGCTAAGGGGCTGCTGCGCGGCCACGGCATTTGTTATTATATCGAAAGCATCTTGGGCGCGCCGGATGAAACAACCAAAGTTGTGTTCAACGACGACGGGACAGTTCACATTCTGGTCGGCACGCAGTCCGGCGGGCAGGGGCACGAAACGGTCTATGCACAGTTCCTTAGTGACCAAACGGGCATCCCAGCAGATTTAATTTACGTCATCCAAGGCGATAGCGATCTGATCAAAAAGGGTGGTGGCACGGGCGGATCGCGCTCTGTCACAGTGCAAAACAATGCCACGTTGGTGACCGTTGCGACGATGACAGAAAAATTCACCGCATTCTTGTCCGATGAAATGGGCGTTGGTGCTGCTGAGATCAGTTTTGATGATGAACGCTTCCGCGCTGAGGGATCAAACTTGACGCCAACTATGCTTGAAGTCGCGGATATGGCGCGCACGGCTGGGCGCAGTGATCTCCTTGAACACGAAGAGCATGTGAAACTAGAGGCGCGCAGCTTTCCAAATGGCGCACATGTTTGCGAGGTCGTGATTGATCCCGACACCGGTGTTGTCACCACTGATCGCTATTTCGTGGTCGATGATTTTGGGAACCTGATCAATCCTGTACTGGCCGAAGGCCAAGTTCACGGTGGTGTCGTTCAAGGCATCGGGCAAGCTCTGACAGAACACGTCGTCTATGATGAAGACGGTCAGTTGCTCACCGCGACCTTTATGGATTATGCCATGCCTCGTGCAGATGATGTGCCGCAGATTAGTTTCACTTCGGTTCCTGTTCCCTCGACGGCCAATGTAATGGGCATGAAGGGGTGCGGCGAAGCTGGAACTGTTGGGGCTTTGGCAGCTGTTGCAAATGCTGTTCAAGATGCGTTGTGGGATCGCGGGGTCCGACAGGCGGATATGCCTTTCACCCCGCACAAAGTTTGGGAACTGCTGCGAGATGCGTCTGCCGTCACTAAATAAACGTATCACGCGGTGGCTGATGGCCCGTTTTGGACGGGCCACACCAGAGGTTTTGCCACGTAAACGTGGATCAACGACCCATGTTATTATTATGGACGGCACCATGTCCACGTTGGCAGAAGGGCATGAGACCAATGCAGGTCTTAGCTATAAAATGCTGGCCGAAGTGGATGGTGATATTTCGGTTTTTTATGAACACGGATTGCAGTGGTCCAGTTGGCGCCGTCCCGGAGATGTGCTGATGGGGCGTGGTGTCAATCACCAAATTCGCCGTGCTTATGGCTACCTAGCGTCGCGCTATCGAACGGGCGACAAGGTTATCTTGCTAGGTTTTTCACGTGGTGCCTATGCTGTTCGTTCACTGGCAGGTGTGATTGACATGGTGGGGTTGTTGCAAAGCAACCAAGCGACCCAGCGTCGAATTCGTGATGCCTATCGGCATTATCGCCGTGCCCCGCAAAGCGGTTCAGCGAAGGCGGTTCAGTAAGGCGTACTGCCACTCTGAAGTTAAAATCGAAATGATTGGTGTTTGGGATACAGTGAAATCATTGGGTTTGAATGCGCCAGTGCTATGGCGCTTCAGTGTCGCCAAACATGCATTTCACAGTCACGCATTGGGACCTTCGGTTCAAAATGGTTATCATGCGTTGGCCCATGATGAGACACGTGTAGTGTACAGTCCCGTATTGTGGACCACGAACGACAGTTGGACTGGCCATATGGAACAGATGTGGTTTCGTGGCGCGCATGGGGATGTCGGTGGGGAGCTTGGCGGTATGCCGCAGGTGCGCCCACTTTCAAATATTCCACTGGTTTGGATGTTGGAAAAGACTGTTAAGCACGGACTGGCTTTGCCGGCAGGTTGGCAGGATCGCTTTGCACAAGATCCCAAAGCCCCTGCGCGCGGCACTTGGACCGGCTATAGCCGCGTCTTTATTAATCGCAAGTCTCGTATTATCGGTGCTGACCCGTCGGAGGCAATTCATCCAAGTGTCGCACAGGCCCCGGCCGAAGAACCCGCGCTTTGGTACAAATTGTTTTCAAAGTTACGCGGTTAGGGTTTGTTGATCGACATGATGATGCATGTCGTTGAGCCGGTGGCATATAGCTTGCCATCTTCCACACCCCGAATTTCGCCAGAGGCCACGCCAGTTGAGCGTCCTGCGTGATCAACTGTGCCTATACAATCAATCGCCATGCCCAATGGGATAGGGCGGGTGATGTTAATTTTGTATTCGAGAGTGGTGTAGACAGAGCCGCGCGGCACGCGTGTCATGACGGCGCAAGCCATAGCGCTATCTAGCAATGTTCCATACCAACCACCGTGAACCGTGCCCATTGGGTTGGTCACGTTGAATTCTGGAACGCCGCGAAATACCACGCGGCCGTCCGATACTTCGAACAACGAATATCCCATCGTGTCGCCAATAGGTGGTCCAGGATGTGCGCCGTCCAAAATACCTTGCATGAATTCTAAGCCAGACATGGCCAAAATTTCATCCAATTTAAGCAGATCAGCAGCTGTTTGCGCGCGTGTAACCATTGGTGTCTCCATCGGGCGTTTCGCTATCTTGAAGCTAAAAACCCGTTAGGATCACAGCAAGTGTTACGCCACGTTGCGAATGCTATGGGACTGCGTGACCCCCAACGCATGGCACACATCGCGCGTTAGGTCGGGACGATTGAGTGTATAAAAGTGCAAGTCGCTAACACCCTCGTTTAGTAGATCATCACACAACTCTGTGCATTGAGCGACCGACAAAAGATCCAACCTGCCATCGCGCGTGGCTTTGTCAAAGGTCTGGGCCAGCTCGTCAGGAATGTATGTGCCGCATTTTTGGGCAAATTTGCGGGCGCTGGTCCAGTTTGTGATTGGTAAGATCCCGGGTGTAATTGGAGCTGTGATCCCAGCATCCGCACAAGCATCGCGGAAACGAAGGAAGCCATCAGCCTCAAAGAAGAATTGGGTCAATGCCTCACAGGCACCTGCGTCGATCTTGGCTTTTAGCCAATCTATGTTTTGCTTGGAGGATGCCGCGTCTGGATGAACATCAGGATACGCGCCAACGCGGATATTGAAACGGTTTGTCTTTGCAAGGGCCGTGATCAAGGCACAGCTGTCTGAGAAGCCATCAGCGTGCGGCCTGAATTCGGTGTCGCCTTTGGACGGATCTCCGCGCAATGCCACGATATCAGTAATCCCTGCATCCGCAAATTTGTTGGCCGTATTCATAACGTCGTCTTTGGACGCGCCCACGCATGTGAGGTGGGCCGCAACACGGTGGCCCGATGTGCGGTGCAGCGTTTCAGCCGCATCGTGAGTTAGATGTTGATCAGAACCGCCAGCACCATAAGTCACGGAAAAGAAGCGTGGGCCAAGTGGAGCGAGAACCTGCGCTGTGTCCCATAGCCGGAAGGAGGCATCGATGGATTTCGGGGGGAACACTTCAAACGAAACGGATGGCACAGGCATTGGTCTCTCCTTTTTTGCCCTTGTCGCAGAAATCAAAACATGAAACAAATTCATAACTTTCAAGATAATTATGAGTTTCATATGCATATCGAGTTTCGTCACCTCCGCACGATCAAAGCAATCCATGAGGCAGGTGGTTTAGCAAAAGCCGCGGATCTGTTGAACACGACCCAAAGTGCACTGAGCCATCAGGTGAAAGGACTTGAGGATCAAGCAGGGGTTGAACTGTTCGTGCGCCGCTCAAAACCGCTGAAACTATCGGCTGCTGGGGCACGTCTGCTGCGGTTGGCAGAACAGGTTTTGCCGCAAATCGAAGCAACAGTAGCTGAGTTCACCGGTTTGCGTGATGGTCATTCTGGCCGCATGCACATCGCGATTGAATGTCACGCATGTTTTGAATGGTTGTTTCCAGTTTTGGAACACTTCCGCCGCGATTGGGCAGACGTGGATGTTGATATTCGGCCCGGCCTCGCTTTTGACGCGTTGCCAGCTTTGATGAAAGAAGAAGTGGATCTGGTTGTATCGTCGGACCCCGAAGACATTGCAGGGGTCGAGTTTATCGAGCTATTCGATTACGCGCCGGTCTTTGTTGCATCCAATGATCATCCGCTTGCTCAAAAAGAGTTTATTGAGGCTTCGGACTTTCGGGGGGAGACACTCATAACTTACCCAGTTGAACGGTCTCGGCTTGATATTTTTAGCCAACTTTTGATCCCAGCCAAGGTTGAACCTGCAGCAGTCCGTCAAGCGGAGCTCACGGCAGTGATTTTGCTATTGGTCGCATCCAATCGGGGCGTTTCGGTGCTGCCAGATTGGGTCGTGCGCGAGGTTAAATACAGTTCTGATTATGTGACGCGACCTTTGACCAAGAACGGGCTAACCCGTCGCCTCTACGCCGCGATCCGCAGCGAAGAACGCGACAAGCCGTATATGCAGCGCTTGATTGAATTAGCCCGAATTGAAGCACGCAAACTTCAAGATGCTTAGACGAATATCATAACCACTGTCGCCGCCATGAGGGTTGCCATTGTTGTCATAAAGATGCGCCAAATTTTCGGGTTGTTGAGGGATGATGACAGCACATGGCCAATGCTCGTCCAAAACAAACAAACGAACAAGTTTATGGTGCTGAAAGCGATAAACAATCGCAAAGCTTCAAGCGGTGTAGATAGGCCGATATCAAAGCCGGCAGATGCAGCAAAGGCGATGGCCCAAACCTTTGGGTTGATCGCCTGAAACAGGATCGCTTCGTGAAAGCGAAACGGGCGACCACGATCGTCGGATTTGGCGACGCGTCCTGCTTGGGCTGTTCGAAGAGCCAGCCATAAAATCCATAGTGCTGCAATGACCTGACAGGTGAACTTCAAGGTTGGCACGGCGAGTAGAATAGTCCCTAAACCTAGTCCACTGATTGCACCCAGCAGTCCCGTTCCGATTGGCACGCCCAGTAGATGTGGCAGTGTCGCGTGAAAGCCAAAGCGCGCACCAGAGGCCGTCAGCATCACGACATTTGGACCGGGCGAAAACAACCCAACAAAAACGAAGAAGATAAGGGGAAATGATGCACTCATGCAGGTGATACGACGCGACGAAACCTGCAATGTAAAGGTAGTTTAGATGCTCAAATTACTCATCTCAGTTATTTGGTCGTTCGAAAGAGCCACCTTAGCGAACCTTTTCAGGTGGCGTTCACCGCGCTTCCCTCTTGGCAAGTGCCAATGTAGGGCGTATAGCGCGGGCTTAATCCTCACTGGAGTACCCGCCATGATCGGCAGCGCAAACCTTAATATCATGATTAAAGCCGCCCGTAAGGCCGGCCGTTCCTTGGTCAAAGACTTTCGCGAAGTTGAAAACCTTCAGGTTTCCAGAAAGGGCGCTGGTGACTTTGTCAGCAAGGCTGATATCGCCGCTGAGAAGGTTCTTAAAGAGGAATTGATGGGTGCGCGCCCGACTTACGGGTGGTTGGCTGAAGAGGGTGGCGAGGAAGATGGGGCCGATCCGACACGCCGCTGGATCGTTGACCCGCTTGATGGCACCACCAACTTTTTACACGGCCTTCCACACTGGGCTGTTTCTATTGCGTTAGAGCACAAGGGCCAAATCGTTGCAGGTGTCGTATTTGACCCAGCGAAAGACGAGATGTTCGTTGCTGAAAAAGGTGCTGGCGCTTGGATGAACGACACGCGTATGCGCGTGTCTGGTCGTCACAAGATGATCGATTCTGTTTTTGCGACGGGCCTACCATTTGCGGGCCGCTCTGATTTGCCAATGACATTGCGCGAACTGGCCCACTTGATGCCAGTCGTTGCTGGCGTGCGTCGCTGGGGCGCTGCATCGCTAGATTTGGCTTATGTGGCGGCAGGTCGTTATGATGGGTATTGGGAGCGTCGCTTGCAATCATGGGACCTCGCTGCGGGATCGTTGATCGTGCGTGAAGCGGGTGGTTTGGTTGAGCCGTTAAACCCTAACGGTAACATTGTGGAAGATGGTGAAATCATCTGCGCAAACGAACCATTGTTTGAACAGCTCGCGAAAATTGTGCGCCAGTAAGCACTGATATAGAGATTTTTAGGGGCCTCGCATTTTGCGGGGCCTTTTTTGTTTGGGGCTTTGCCCCCGCCGCGCGATGCGCGCCTGCCCCATAGTCTATTGGGCAAGATGAAGCTTGGGCTAGCGCTTAACTCTTGGAATGCGGCTGTTTGTATAGACGGTTTCGGGGTGGGGTGGATGGTAGTTGTTGCTATGCCAGAATTTTGTTCCGCCGCATTTGATCCATGTGGGTATGGCGCAGCCAAGGCCTGCGATGAAGCCTCCAGCGTGTGCCCAGTAGGCAACGCCCCCTGTTTCAGGGTTGGATCCAATTCCGCCTAGGAACTGCATGGCGAACCAGATCATCAGTACAATCCACGCGGGGATTGGGAAGATGCGGAAGAAGACTATAAGAATCAATAGAATATCGACTTTGGCTTTGGGGTAGAGCAGGAGGTAGCCGCCCATAACGCCAGCGATGGCCCCTGAGGCACCTACTGTCGGTACGCCCGAAAGGGGCGCTGAGATATAATGGATAAGGCCAGCGGCGATTCCTGTGAGGAGGTAGAATCCAAGGTAGGGTAAGTGTCCCATTTCATCTTCAATATTGTCGCCAAAAATCCAAAGGAAGAGCATGTTGCCAGCAAGATGCATCCAGCCGCCGTGCAAGAACATCGATGAAAATAAAGTGAAGTATCCTTCGCCTGCGCTGATCCTTTCGGGGATCATCCCCCAAGTTAGGTAGATGTGGTTGATTGTCGGGATATCGGAAAAGGCCCCGGCATAGCATAGGAATATCCCAATATTAGCAGCCATGAGCATGTAGGTGACAAAAGGCAAACGCCCCGAGGGATTATGATCGCGAATAGGTAACATCCCGCCAAGCTGAGGCTTTGGCGGGATGTCGTCAAGGTGTTAGCTGACTTCCCCCAGCAATGCAGCGTTGCCGCCTGATGCTGTGGTGTCGATACAGATGTGGCGTTCTTCAAGGGCATGTCCAACATCGGGCTGCCCCGTGATGAGCGGTAAGATCGGTCCAGTACGTTGAGACAAGGCTGTATCGATGGCTCGGGTTACTTGTGCATCTCCCCACCAAAGGACGCCACCGTAGGATGGTCCGTCTGTCAGCAATGCTGGGTCGATGCTGCCTGTGACTAGAATGGCTTGTCCGCCGAGTTCGTTAACAGCGTCAGCTTGGGCTTGGGCCGCTCCAGCACCCGGGCCCATGCATAGGATGGGTGCGCGCGACATGCTACTCAGACGATTAGATTCACCAGTTGGGCCAGGCAACGTGTGTTCACAGATACTTTGTGGCTTGTTGGTGATTGCAGGAAGTTCGATTTGTGTAGTGGGCCATTCCCCAGCCACGCCTGCAGGTTTTTTTGCCCGGAAGCGCAAAAGGTAATCGGGGCCACCCGCTTTTGGGCCTGTTCCGGATAGGCCTGTCCCACCGAAAGGTTGGCTTCCAACGATTGCACCAATTTGGTTGCGATTAATATAGATGTTGCCTGCCATGATGCGATCAGACACGTGCTGAACGCGGTCATCTATGCGGGTATGAAGCCCGAATGTTAGCCCGTATCCAGTGGCGTTGATGTCATCGATGATCTGATCCAGTTCATGCGACTTGTATGTCACTAGGTGCAGAACTGGGCCGAAAATCTCTTCTTTCATATCGGCAATACCAGGCACTTTGATCAAGGTCGGCGCGATGAATGTTCCCCCGTGAGGTGTGGGCAGCTGGTGGATAATATCCGCCTTGTGCGCCTCGATGTGAGTTACGATTTTTGCACGCGCTGGTTCGTCGATGACTGGCCCCACATCAGTGGAAATGTCCCATGGTTGGCCAACGGCTAGCGTATCCATTGCACCTGTCAGCATTTTGATGAACAATGGTGCGATGTCTTCTTGGACGTAAAGGCAGCGCAGGGCGGAACAGCGTTGTCCTGCTGATTGAAACGCGCTTTCTACAATGGCGGCCATAGCTTGCTCCGGGAGTGCCGTGCTGTCCACGATCATCGCGTTTAAACCACCGGTTTCAGCAATGAATGGCGTAGCCGGCGCGTTTTGCGCAAGGCTTTGGCGGATGCGTTGGGCCGTGCCAGTTGATCCTGTAAACGCAACGATGTTTAGGTTTGGATTCTCGGTTAGCGCTCCGCCAATGTCGCCGCCGCCTGGTAGCAATTGCAGTGCATGTTTTGGGATGCCTGCTTCATGCAACAGCTGGGCTGCACGGTACGCCATGAGGCTGGTTTGTTCAGCTGGTTTGGCAAGGACCGCATTGCCCGAAGCGAGAGCCGCCGCGATTTGTCCGGAGTAGATCGCGAGAGGAAAGTTCCACGGAGAAATGCAAAGCGCTGTGCCTGCGGGTGCATCATCGGTCGCTTGGGCTGCATAGTAGCGTAGGAAATCCACGGCTTCACGCAATTCTGCAACGCAATCCAGCAAGGTTTTACCTGCTTCACGGGTCAGCAGTGCAAACAACTCGCCAAAGTTGGCTTCGTACAGGTCAGCGGCTTTGTTTAATACCGCCGCGCGTTTTGCGACGGGCGCATCCCATTGTTTAGCTTTTGAAATGGCGGTTTTAACATCCTTCAAGGATGTAAATTGCGCCGTCCCAACGATGTCATTTGGGTTTGCAGGGTTGATCACATCGCGGCTGTTTTCTGGACTAGCCTTGCCGTTTAGCAGTGGCAGCGCCTCCCATTTGCATGTTTCGAATGGAAGACGTGCGATATCAATTTGCGCCAATGTTGGAGCGTGGGCTAGATCGAAACCAAGGGAATTGATCCGTTCAGGTTGGTAAAGGTCACTACCAATGGTGATGGTGTGACCTTCAACGCTGACGCTATCAAACGGATCAGCAGCCACAACTTCCGGGGCCACGTCTTCGTCCACGATTTGGTTCACAAAGCTAGAGTTGGCCCCGTTTTCCAACAAACGGCGGACCAAGTAGGCCAACAGATCACGGTGTGCTCCTACAGGGGCATAAATCCGGCAGCGCGTTTCGTTGTCTTGCATGACCATCTTGTGCATAGCTTCGCCCATGCCGTGCAGGCGTTGGAATTCGTATGACTTTGGGTCAGTCGCCATATGCAAGATGGCTGCAACTGTATGGGCATTGTGGGTCGCGAATTGCGGATAGATGCGATCCGTCATTCCCAACAGTTTGCGAGCATTGGCGATATAGCTGACATCGGTCTGTGCCTTTTGAGTAAAGACAGGGAAATGCTTCATACCTAGAACTTGGGCTTGTTTGATTTCGGTGTCCCAGTAGGCCCCTTTGACCAAGCGCACCATAAACTTGCGGTCATATTTGATCGCCATATCATACAGGGCTTGGATCGCGGTTTCGGCACGTGGGCCATAAGCTTGGACAACCACGCCAAATCCATCCCATCCAGCCAAAGCGGGTTCTGAAATAACCTGTTCGATTACTTCGAGGGACAGTCCAAGACGATCAACTTCTTCTGCGTCGACATTTAGACCCATGTCCGCGGATTTCGCGAGTAATGCCAAAGAGCGTAGTCGTGGTGTTAGATTGCGAAGCACGTCCTCACGTTTAGCCAGCTCATAGCGCGGGTAGAGTGCTGATAGCTTAACGGAAATGCCCGGATTGCTTTGAACGTCATCATGGACACATGCCGTTGCAATGGCTGAAATCGCGCGCGAATAGCTAAGATGATACCGTTTTGCGTCGGCTTCTGTGCGTGCAGCTTCGCCGAGCATGTCGTAGGAATAGGTGAACCCTTTTTCCTCCATTTTTGCGGCGCGTTTCATAGCGGCAATGATGTCTTCGCCCAAAACGAACTGACGACCCATTTCTTTCATCGCGCGCGAAACGGCAGTACGAATAACAGGTTCGCCCAAACGCTTAAGTGCGGATTGGAGGTGGCCCGCAGTGGCAGGTGCGTTGTCGTCCAACACTCGGCCCGTCAGCATCAAGGCCCAAGTTGAGGCATTCACAAGCGAGGAAGCAGATTTACCTAAATGCTTACCCCAGTTGGATGGCGCAATTTTGTCTTCAATCAATGCATCGATCGTATCTGCATCTGGAACGCGTAAAAGTGCTTCAGCCAAACACATCAGGGCAACGCCTTCGTCAGTGGAAAGGCCGTATTCGGCAAGGAACACCTCCATCAAGCCGGGTGCCGCGTCATTTCTGATGCGACCAACGAGAGTTGCTGCCTTTGCTACAATCTCTGAGCGATCTTGCGTAGAAAGGTTGGCCAGCTCAATTAGGTGCTCAATCACAGGGGCATGATCGCCGTAGGTGTGTTCGTCAATCGTCTGCAGTAAATTGTCTGACATGGATTTCCCTTTCCGTTTGGGTCACTTTATTCTACAAATACAAGTCGATTGGACTTAAGTAAGGCTTAATTAGAGCTTTTTGTTATGAATATGGGGCATTTGTCGTGATTTTTAACCACTGTGAATTGGATCGTTTCGATACAGTGATTCTTGAAGTTCTAGCTAAAGATGGCCGCATCAGTTTGACCGAATTGGCAAACCGGATTGGCTTGTCCAAATCGCCAACACAAGCGCGTCTGCGCAGGTTGGAAAACACGGGTGTTATTTTGGGGTATCGCGCAATGTTGGATCCGATCCGCTTGGGATTAGACCATGTTGCTTTCGTTGAGGTTAAGCTGAGCGATACGCGCGATGCGGCTTTGCGCGCATTCAATGCGGCCGTTGTCAAAATACCAGAAATTGAACAAGCCCATATGATTGCTGGTAATTTTGACTACCTGTTGAAAGTGCGCACGTCGAATATGGCGAGCTATCGCACATTCTTAGGCGAGACGATTTCGATCTTACCCCACATCGCATCCACCTCAACCTATGTAGCAATGGAAGCCGTGAAAGAGACCGTTTTGGCGGAAGCGCCTTGAGGGGTCCACAGAAATGTTTCTTGACCTTCAGAGGATATGCGCCAGGTTTGGTGTATGCGGATATTTTTAGCCATAGCCCTCATGTCTGGCCCGGCGTGGGCAGAAGATTGCCCTGAGCCTCTGGATTATTCGACTGAGTTGGATGCTCTGATAGCCTCTGCTCGCGCGGCGTCATCTGCAATCGGTGCAAAAGACGTAACCAGCGGAATGTGGGATGTATGGCTGCGTGCACCCAATGACCAAGCCCAAGAAGTTCTGGATCGTGGTCTCGCACGGCGAAATGGTTATGATTTCGTTGGGGCATATCGTGATTTTGATAAACTTGTCGAATACTGCCCAAATTATGCAGAAGGTTTTAATCAACGCGCCTATGTTCAATTCTTGCGCGGTGAATACACGGGTGCACTGGTTGATTTAGATGCCGCTTTGGCGCTGTTGCCAAATCATGTGGCTGCGCAGTCAGGTCGTGCACTAACATTGATGCAAATGGGCCGTTTAAAAGAGGCCCGAGCGCAAATGTTGGAGGCGCTAAACAACAACCCATGGCTGTCAGAACGCGCATTGATTGCAAAAGGTGCCCCGCTTGGACCCATAGGTGAAGATATCTAGGGTTGAGGCTGGCGCAACCTTTGAATAAAGACAGGTTATCGTGTCTGTGCGGGCGTGATGGAATGGTAGACATAGCAGACTTAAAATCTGTGGGCCTTTGTGCCGTGGGGGTTCAAGTCCCCCCGCCCGTACCACGATAACAATAATGTCGCGAATAACGCCAGTTTACTGGCTTTATTCGCGGTCATTGTTTTCTCAATGATCCATACAGTGTTGCCAGTCGTATTAGTCTGTTAGGAGCGATCTGTTCCCTTGGGGCATTTGTTTTCAAATGTTTGATCGAACTGACGGGGCATTGGCAGTATTTTGAGGAACGTAATGAAGAAGATTATTGGGTACTTGGGCGTTGGCCTGCGTGAATTGTTTTGGATTGCAGTTGCCGTTGCCGTGGTTTTTGGCGGGATTACAGGATTTCGCTACCTCGGTGAAAACCGTGAGGTGATCGAGCCAACGGTTGTTGAGCGTCCAACTACCTTGGTAGAAACAGCAGAAATTTTCTTAATCGACTCACCTCTTCCGATCCGCGGTGAGGGGTTTATGCAGCCTCACCGCTCCGCCAACCTTGCGAGCCAAGTTGGTGGCCAAGTGATCGAGCTGCACCCAGCCATCACTGAACGCGGAGCCTTTAAGCAGGGCGAAGTCTTGGTTCGTTTAGATGACAGCGCGGAACGCGCCACGCTGACCCAAACCCAAGCGAATATTGACGGAACGCGCGCGCGGTTGGACCTCAACCAAATCCTGCTTGAACGTACCGAAAAATTGCGCAGTAGTGGCTCTGCCAGTCAAGCATCCCTTGACCAAGTGCGCAGCACCCAACAAGAATTATCTGCCAGCCTAAACAGTTTGATCGCTGCACAAAACGTGGCTGAGGTGAGCCTTGGACGTAAAATCGTAGCGGCACCTTTCGATGGCGCAGTTCTATCCAAAAATTTGGACATTGGCTCAGTCGTAAACGGCGGACAGGCGATTGCTGAAATTTTTACCGAAGACCGCATGGAAATTGATGTACCAGTTCGTGAAGCTGACGCTGCCCTCATCCCCGGATTGTTCGAAGGGGCATCGCCCAGTGCCACGGTTTCTGTTCGCTTTGCCGGCCAATCTTTTGAGTGGGACGCCGAAGTGACGCGTGTTGCCCCAACTTTGGATCAACGTACACGTACGCTAACCGTAACTGTGGAACTGATTGATATCACCGGCGCACGTGCGACAGGGAGCAGTATTTTAGCATCGGGCGCCCCGCCAGCATTGATCAACTCCTTTGCCAACGTGGTGATCGAAGGACCGCAGCCAGACGCGACTTACGCCGTGCCATCTACCGCATTGCGTGGTGGTTCCGAGTTGTGGTTGCTGACCCCCTCTGAGGGCGACGGCGGTACGTTGAAAATTGTCCCCGCCACTTTGGTTCACGTTGATAATGAAACATCATACGTGACGTCAGCGTCGATCCCAAAGAATGCGCGCTTGATCACCACAGCGCTTTCAACCCCGCAAGAGGGTATGAAATTACGCGATGTTGCCGCAGAACGCACCACTTCGGTACAGGCTGCAAACACGTCGGATGACAAACTATGAATGGTATCGTCAAGTGGATGGCCGAACATCCAGTTGCAGCCAACCTGACAATGGTTTTCGTCGTGGTCGTTGGCATGCTGACTGCCTTCCAGATGCCGCAAAAGACGTTTCCAGAGTTCACATTGGATACTGTCAGCGTTTCAGTCAGTTACCCCGGATCATCGCCACTTGAAATTCAAGACAGCATTGTTCGTCCTATTGAGGATCAGCTTTCTGGTATTGACGGGATCGACAGCATAACCGCGTCGATCAGCGAAGGGCGTGGCGGTGTAACCGTGTCGTTCTTGCGCGGTGAAGATATCAAGGAAAAGCTGGACGAGATCAAAACAGAAATCGATCGTATCACAGTCTTGCCTGAAGAAGCGAATGATCCAGTTGTTATTCAAGCCAGCAACAGCTCACGCGTGCTTGAAATTGCAATCCACGGCGATGCATCTGAGCAGGTTCTGAAGGAAGAGGCAGAGCGTCTCAAGGACGAGTTGGTCGCCCTTGGCAGCATTTCATTCGTTGAAGTTGGCAACATCCGTGCATACGAGATCTCAATCGAGGTGGATCGTGACAACTTACGCGCCTACGGAATTTCAATGGCCGAGGTCGCGAATGTAATCGGGCAAAACTCGCTCGAGTTGCCGGGTGGTTCGATCAACACTGATACGGTGGCAATCCCAATCCGCACGACAGGGCGCAACTATACCCAGAGTGATTTTGAAAACATCATTGTGCGCACTGATGAAAAAGGTGGCCGCGTTTATTTGCGTGATATTGCAAAAGTCGTCGATGGTTTTGAAGATGCGGATTTAGCCGCCAACTTTAACGGTGACCGTTCCGTTTCAGTTAACGTTTTCCGCGTCGGCGATGAACAGGTGTTGGCCATCGTCGAAGATGCCCGCGCCTACTTGGCGGCGACTTACCGTCCTTCGCTAGAGGACGGGATCAACGCGACAGTTTGGCAGGATGATTCTAAAGATCTGCAGGATCGTATCGATCTTTTGGTGAACAACGCCGCAATTGGTCTGGCGTTGGTTGTTCTGTGCCTTGCCTTGTTTCTTGATATCCGCCTCGCATTTTGGTCTTCAATGGGGATCGGCGTTTCGTTTGCAGGGGCGTTTATCATCATGGGCAGCTTAGGGATGTCGATCAATATGATCTCTCTCTTTGGCTTCATCCTTGCAATTGGGATCGTGGTCGACAACGCGATTGTTGTCAGTGAAAACATCTACAAGAATGGCGAAGATGGGTTTTCCCCAATGCAGGCTGCTGTCAAAGGCACACAACGCATTGCGATTCCAGTTATCTTTTCTGCGCTGACAACCATCGTTGCCTTTTGGCCGTTGACCCAACTGCCCGGCACCTTGGGCAAATTCCTGACGGATATTCCAGTTGTGGTGATCGTGGTCCTAAGCCTGTCATTGCTGCAAGCCTTGTTGATTTTGCCGCGAAACCTGTCACGCCTTGATGTGTCGGAAAATCACAAACCCAACTTAGTGTTTCGCTTTTTAAATCTGATCCGTGGTGCTGTTGATGCCGTGTTGCAATGGTTTATCCGCGTGCCGCTTGATGCCGTTTTGCGTTTCACGACCAAGGGCTTTGCGATCCTGATTCCTATCGCGTTCTCCGTTGCGATGATGATTATGACGGTTGGCTTGTTGTCTTTTGGGTACGTCAAATTCAACTTTTTTCCATCTATCGATGGTGATTTTGTAACTGCCAGCATTGAGATGAATGACGGCACAACTTTCCAAATGACCCAAGAGGTTGCGGAACATGTGCGCGTTTCGGCCATTCGAGCCGGTGCAGACATCCAAGCCGAATTGCCGAACGATGCACCTGAGGTTATCGTGGGTGTAAATGTGGTTGTCGGTCAGGGCGTATCTGCTGGTGGTCCAGAAGGCGGGTCTGCCGCGGGTGGGGCGACGTTGGCCAATGTCGTGGTTCAACTGACGGACCCAACAAAACGTGATTGGGACGCCAAAAAATTCGAAGCGGCATGGCGTAAAAAGATTGGCGATGTTGCCTCGGTCAACAAACTAAACGTGTCTGCCGAATTGATCGGGGCGGGTGACCCTATTTCGATCGAATTGTCACTGCCCGAAGGACAAGACATCACACCTGTTGTGACTGAATTACGCGCAGGTCTGCGCGATATTCCGGGTGTCTTTGCAATCCAAGATGATAATTCTGCAGGGCGTATCGAATATCGTTTGGCTTTGCGCGAAGAGGCGCGATTGTACGGTGTCACACTGTCTGATCTTGCCACCCAAACACGCGCGGGTTTCTTTGGCATCGAGGCGACCAGCGTGCAACGTGGGGCGGACAACGTTGCTGTAATGGTGCGTTACCCAGCACATCAACGCGATAGCCTGTCAGACCTTCTTTCGACGTGGATCGCGACGCCCTCTGGTGATCAAATCCCGTTGAGTGTTGTGGCCTACATCGAAGAAGGGTTGTCACCGACCCAAATCCTGCGCCGCAACGGGCGACAAGTGACCACGTTGATATCTGACTTGGATATCAACGTATCGACCAGTTCAGAAGTGAACGAGGTGATCGAAACTGAGCTGATCAAACCCCTACAAGAGAAGTACAGCGACCTGTTGATCAACCTTGGTGGTGAGCAGCGTCAACAAGGTGATGCACAGGCCGCACTTGGTCAGGCGCTTGGTGTCGCTTTGTTTATTATTTACGCTCTGTTGGCGCTTGTTTTCCGTTCTTACGTGCAACCCATAGTTGTCATGATCGCGATCCCTTTGGGGCTGATTGGTGCTGTTTCAGGCCACTATATCATGGGTATTCCACTGACGATTTTGTCGATCTTTGGGATCATTGGTTTGGCCGGTGTTGTTATCAATAACTCGCTTGTGATGGTTGACGTTTATAACGAACATATCGCCGACGGAATGGATGTGCGCGATGCGGTTGTCGAAGGAACAAAACAGCGTTTCCGCCCTATCCTTTTAACATCTTTGACGACGTTTTTAGGGGTATACCCGTTGATCATGGAAACCTCATTACAGGCTCAGTTCTTGATCCCCTTGGCGGTGTCTATTGGGTACGGGGTGTTGTTTGGCACAGTCATCATTGTTCTGACCGTGCCTGCTGTCTTCATGGCGCAGTATTATATCAGCACAGGTTTGTCGGGGATTTTAGCTGTATTTTCGGGCGAAACCAAAACATCGATCCCGTCAGAGCCAGCAGAATAACAAGCCGCGGAAATGGTTCCTTAGGACGGCCCAAACAGCTTTTGTTTAAGCATTTTGTAGGTCGCCTTCAGGATCATTTTCGCAGTGAATTCACTGCGTAGCAAAGCGACCAACTCGCTTTCGCTGAGATGTGAAATTCGCCTAATGCTTTTGTCCCAATCTTTGGCAGAATAAAGAGAGAAACGTTTGTTCGTCAAAAAACCAAAGTGATAATTACGGGCCAAAGCTTTTTTGCAATCGGATTCATATCGTTTCAAAGGTGCAGGATCATTGGTGCAAATGGTTTCGCCCAATGCGCGCCCCAAAGCTTCGCCATGATCCATGCAAATACGGATGCCTTCACCAACAGTAGGCGTCGCAAAGTTAGCAGAATCGCCAACTCGAATGACATTCCCAAAGACCAGTCCGGGATCGTAGGCGACTGAGGGTAAGGTACCTGCGTTCACCTCATATTCGCCTGTGAGGTCGAGCCCGAAACGCTGCACGTCGTCAGAGGCCAAGAAATCCAACATCAACTTCTTGGGTGACACATCGGTATCGGGGTGAATCACGCCAACACCGACCCGAAGTTTGCCATCAGCCGTTGGGAAAACCCATCCGTATCCCGATAAAACAGATGAGCCTACAAAAAGAATTGCATGATCGGCCTTGTTCGTTCCAATTGGATACTCGTATTCAATACCAACGCCTGTGCGATCTGGTTTTTCTTTAAGGCTCAGATCATCCAACACTGCATTTCTGACGCCAGAGCAATCAATAATATACTTTGATTTGATCTGTGTCGTTTCCGTGTGACGCGACCGGATCGTGGATAAATAACCACCATCTTCCGTTTTTGTCGTCGACAAGAACTTTGTTGAAAGCATGAGTTGGCGTTGCTTGTGATCCGATTTTTGAGCAATCCATTGGTAAAGATCGGTGATGTTTAGAACGACTAGTTTGTTATCTTTGACCTGAAAATGGGCTTCTTTGTTGTCGGAATATACATCGAGTTGATGCATGACCTGATAGAATTCAGACGGAATACCAAGGCGTTCAACATCATCCAACCAGCAACCACCGCTGGTGCGCACAGGTTTGCCGATCTCTGCGTCTTGGTGGACAATGATGGTCGAGACGTGATCGGGCAGAGTGGCGGCAACTGAAAGACCCGCAGGACCTCCGCCAACAATGAGAACTTCGCATTCAAGAGTTTGTGCTGTCACTTTGCATCGGTTGCATTTGGAAAAGTAAAATCAGTATCGCCGGCATGCCATTTCGCATATTTGGGCATAATGGTTGTAAATTCGTCTGAAATTAAAAAACGGTCAAGCCACGCCTGAAGGTTTGGCCAAGGTTGTGCATCAAACCATGCCTTATCGATAAAGGCGAATTGGCGTACAAATGGTAAAATAGCTTGGTCTGCAATCGTAGCATGGCCAAACAACCACTGGTCGATCTGTTGGTCTAGTCGCGATAGAAAATCACCTGCTATTGCGCGTTGTTCGTCTGTATTTTGCTCGGGGTAACGTGCCGCGTACTTGGTGCGGTCTAGGGCTTGTTTGAATGAACCGTCTGTTTCGAAAATTAGGTCCCAGCCAGCGTCGGGCATAACCAGCAATTGATCTGGATCGTTCTGCGCGAGCGCCCATTTCATGACATCAAGACTTTCGTCGATCACGCTGTCTTGGGTGACAAGACAAGGGACCGTGCCCGATGGGGACACAGCCAGAAATTCTGGGGCCTTATCACGTAACAGGATCTCGCGCAGGATGACGGGTGTTTGTGACGACAATACCGCAAGCCGCGCCCGCATGGCATAGGGACAACGGCGAAACGAATATAGAATTGGCGTCGTCAAAACGTTAGTCCCGTGTGCCTGAGAAACGAACTTCCCAATCGGCCACGGATTCATCTGTAATCTTGGCGAACAGTACTTCAGGTACGGTGAATGGGTGACCCGCTGGCAAGGCAAGCAACGCTGCATTCACATCCACTGGCCATTCTGGTGAAGTGCCCATGTTTTCGTGCATGTTCGCAGCCGCATCAGGGATGAACGGTGCAGACAATGTTGCGTAAAACGGGATCAGGTTCAGGGCTAAACGAATTTGAACCGCCGCCTTTTCCGGATCTGTCTTGAATGTTGTCCATGGTGCTGTCTCTTGCAGGTATTCGTTGCCTGCAGCCCAAATGGCACGCAATTCAGCAGCGGCCTTACGCACTTCGATGGCTTCCATGTGGTCTTGATAGCGCCCCAGACGTTCTTGCAAATCAGCGATCAGCGCGATTTCCGCGGGACCGTTTTCACCGCCCTCTGGCAATGCTTCAGAGAATTTTGAACGACAAAATTTGGTGACGCGCGATACGAAATTGCCCAAGACATCGGCCAAATCTTTGTTGGTGTCTTGTTGGAAGCTGGACCACGTGAATTCCGCATCCGAGCTTTCTGGTGCGTGGCTTAGCAACCACCAGCGCCAATAGTCAGCAGGCAGCAATTCAAGCGCCTGGTCCATAAATATACCGCGCCCTTGGCTGGTCGAGAATTGGCCGCCGTCATAGTTTAAATAGTTGAATGATTTCAAGTGATCGACCAGTTTCCATGGTTCGCCTGAGCCAAGTATCGTGGCAGGAAAACCAATGGTATGGAACGGGACGTTATCCTTGCCCATGAACTGGGTATAGGTCACATCTTCGGCCCCTTTATCGGTGCGCCACCAGCGTTGCCAATCGGCCTCTGGCAGATCGTGTGCTTCGGCCCATTCGCCAGCGCAGGCGATATATTCGATAGGGGCGTCGAACCAGACGTAAAAAACTTTGCCTTCCATACCTGGCCATTCTTGGTCCCCGTTCTTGACCGAGATGCCCCAATCCAAATCGCGCGTGATGCCACGATCGCGTAAACCGTCGCCATCATGGAGCCATTTGCGGGCGATGGATGTCGTTAAAACAGGCCAGTCGGTTTTGGTGTTGATCCAAGCGTCTAGATCATCGCGCAAGGTTGATTGACGTAAAAATAGGTGCTTGGTTTCGCGAACTTCCAAGTCAGTTGATCCAGAAATTGCGCTGCGTGGTTCTAGCAAGTCGGTTGGGTCCAACTGCTTAGTGCAGTTCTCGCATTGGTCGCCGCGCGCTTTGTCGTAGGCACAGTTCGGGCACGTGCCCTCGATGTAGCGATCAGGTAGGAAACGGCCGTCAGCATGGGAATAAACCTGTTCTTCGCTGACTTCGCGGATCAACCCGTTTTCTTGCAATTTTCCCGCAAAATGCTGGGTCAATGCATGGTTCTGAGGGGAAGAAGAACGGCCAAAGTGATCGAATGATAGGCGAAAGCCCTCAGCGATACGTGCTTGGACTTCGTGCATTTCAGCGCAAAACTCATCAACTGGCTTGCCGGCTTTTTTCGCAGCTAGCTCGGCAGGGGTGCCGTGTTCATCTGTGGCACAAAGAAACAAAACTTCGCGCCCACGACCACGTTGATAACGCGCAAACAAATCAGCGGGCAGTTGGCTGCCAATCAGATTTCCAAGGTGTTTGATCCCGTTGATATAGGGAATGGCTGAGGTGATCAGGTGACGTGTCATGTTGGCGCCTTTGGTCATGTTTTGCGCAGCTTTAACAGGGGATGTGGGCTGGGGGAAGTGGCTGCGTGTTACGGATCAGTCCTGTTGGCGTTTTCTGCGGTTCAAACGTCCGATCACAAAGGATGTTCTAGGTGCATAGACATAATCCGTTTTCTCATTTGAGACAGGACGGGCCAACATGCGCGTCAGTCCAAATATGATCAACAGTGCATGGCCACCAGCGATCAAGATGAACAAGGCCGAGGGGCCGTAGGCTGTAATTAAAACAGAGGCGACATAGGGTGCGGCGATGGCACCGAGGGCGTAATAGAACATCAAGGCGGCCGATAGTTCGACCCGTTCGCTGTCTTTGGCAAAATCGTGTGCGTGTGCGGTTGCAACGGAAAAGATTGGAAATGAGGTGAGGCCAAACAAGAATGCCGTCAGCATAATGCCGGTGGTGCCCATCCCAGAGGCCATGACAGTCACCCCGCAACTGAGCATTGCAGCCACAGACAGCCAGATCAGGATCCAACGCCTGTCATATTTGTCAGCCAGCCAACCCACTGGATATTGCGCCAAGGCACCGCCCAAGACAAATGCGGCTAAGAACCACGCGATTTGCCCAACGCTTAGGCCAACCTCTTGACCATACAGAGGGCCAACCATCCGAAATGATGCTGCCGATAATGCTGCGACGACCACACCAGCGGCGGCCAAAGGTGATCGTTCAAACGCCAATCGTGGACGCAAACGGGGTGCGCTGGGGGTTTCAGGTTGGGGTACTTTGGTCAGCGTCAAAGGCAGCAAAGCTGCACAGCACAATATCGCCAAGATGTTGTAAGATACATAGCTTGCGGGCGCCAAAACACCGATCATCATTTGGGCCATCAAAGACCCGCTCATATCCACAATGCGGTAGGTGCCCATAGCGCGGCTACGTGTTTCATTGGTCACTTTGGCTTGTAACCATGCCTCGATCACCGTGTAGCACCC
>DLQI01000119.1:0-12953 GCA_002478745.1 Rhodobacteraceae bacterium UBA7436
CCCGGCTTTGGTTTTGATTTAATCACACTCGAAGCGGTGTTGATCGAGCCGTTACAGATCGTCCAGCACCGTCTTGACGGAGCAGGCGAAGACGAGGTGGAATTGACCCAGTTGATCGACCGTCTGGTGGTGCGTTTTGGAACGGTTGCCGTAAAACGCCCTGTGTTGAAGGCCAGCCACATTCCCGAACGGGCAGAGCATTGGGTGAACCCATTGATCAACACACATAGCGATGCGGCTGCCACTATCAAAGAACGTCCAATACGCCTGTTGGATCCGGCTGAAGAAGTGCGGGTTTTGTATGCGGTGCCCGAAGGTCCGCCAGCGCAATTTATGTGGCGCAAACAGACACGCCGTGTGACGCGCTATGCAGGACCTGAACGTATTGCGCCTGAATGGTGGCGGGACCGTCCAAACACGCGACTGCGTGATTATTTCAAGATCGAGGATCAGGCAGGCCAGCGATTGTGGCTTTACCGCGAGGGGTTGCATGAGGATGGGCGGGGCGGTGATCCGCGTTGGTTCGTACATGGGATGTTTGCCTGATGCCGGAAAACGATCACGCCCATCCCCCGCGCCAATTGACCGGTGATGACTTTCGCCCCAACCCACCAACCGCCTTTGTTGAATTGGGCGTGACCTCGTGCTTTTCGTTTCTGCATGGGGCATCCGATGCCGTAGATTTGTCCCGTACTGCGTCACAGCTGGGTTACCACGCTTTGGGGATTGCAGACCTTAATACGATGGCTGGAATTGTCCGGTTGCATGCCGCCGCGCGTAAGGCGTGTTTGAGGCCAATTATCGGATGCCGTTTGAAACTGATCACGGGAGAGGAGTTTCTGGCCTATCCTAAAGACCGCGCCGCCTATGGGCGTTTGTGCAGTCTGTTGTCCAAGGGGAAGATGCGTGGCGTCGAAGGCGAATGGCAAATCAAAGGGGTATGCGATCTGA
This sequence comes from Rhodobacteraceae bacterium UBA7436, assembly GCA_002478745.1. Classification (GTDB taxonomy): domain Bacteria; phylum Pseudomonadota; class Alphaproteobacteria; order Rhodobacterales; family Rhodobacteraceae; genus Ascidiaceihabitans. Next base: position 952 of record DLQI01000119.1, read on the forward strand.
CCTTGGATGATCTTTCCATTCACACTGATGGGGTGCAGTTGATTGCACTGCCACAAGAAGATGTAGTCGAATTCGCCCGTGGTTTACGACGTCTGACACGAGCCTTGCCAACCTTGCACCACATCGCAGTGAGTTACTTGTATCGGGGGGATGATCGTGCCCGCATCAACAGTTTGGATCGGTTGGCACAGTCCCACGGCTTGCGGATTCTCGCCACCAATGACGTGCATTATCACGTTCCAGAACGGCGGCCGTTGCAGGATGTGTTGACCTGCATTCTGCATAAGACAACAATTGCAAAGGCGGGGTTTTGGGTTGAAGCGAATGCAGAGCGTTACTTTAAGTCTCCTGCACAAATGATCGACCTGTTCAAGGATTGGCCCCATGCAATCCACGCCACACGGGGTGTCGCAGACGACTGCAAATTTGACCTGCGCGAGCTGTCCTACGAGTACCCACAAAAGAACCTGCCTGATGATTGCACACCCCAAGAATACTTGACGAACCTTACTTTCAAAGGAGCAGCGTGGCGCTATCCTGACGGGGTTCCGGACAAGGTTCTAAAGGCGCTGAACAAAGAACTGGCGATGATCGAAAAGCTGGATATCGCACAGTACTTTCTTACGATCTACGACGTGATCCAATATGCGCGCTATGGTGTTGAAACCCCTATCCTCTGTCAGGGGCGGGGGTCTGCTGCCAACTCGGCTGTGTGTTATGTACTGGGCATCACAGCGGTTGATCCTGATAAGAACGATTTACTGTTTGAGCGCTTCATCAGCGAAGAACGCAAAGAACCACCAGACATCGACGTCGATTTTGAACATGAACGGCGCGAAGAGGTTATCCAACATATCTATGGCCAATACGGACGCGAACATGCGGGCTTGTGTGCCACCGTCATCCACTATCGCCCGCGCATGGCTATCCGTGAAGTAGGCAAAGTGATGGGCCTGTCTGAGGATATTACATCAGCACTGGCCAAAACGATTTGGGGAAGTGGTGGGCGTGAAATCGGGGCAAAAGAGGCGACCGAGGCTGGTCTTGATCTGAATGATCCCTTGATGGCGCGTACGATCAAATTGGCTGAACAATTGATTGGTATGCCACGCCATCTCTCACAGCATGTGGGTGGGTTTATTTTGACCGAAACGCCTCTGACCCAAACGGTACCTATCGGGAACGGTGCAATGAAGGATCGCAGCTTCATCGAATGGGATAAAAACGACATCGAAGAACTGCGTATCTTAAAGATTGATGTGCTGGCGCTGGGGATGTTGACCTGTATTCGCAAGGCCTTTGACATGATCGATGCGCACTATGGAAAACGCTATGATCTGGCCAGCATCAAACACGATGATGCGGTTTATGAGATGCTGTGCAAGGGCGACAGCGTTGGTGTGTTTCAGGTCGAAAGCCGTGCGCAGATCAACATGTTGCCACGCCTACAACCACGCGAGTTTTATGATTTGGTGATCCAGGTGGCAATCGTGCGCCCCGGCCCGATCCAAGGGGATATGGTGCATCCATTTTTGCGCCGCCGCAACGGACTTGAGCCCGAAGAATACCCGTCGCCGGGTCCCGAATATGATCAAGATGAGTTGAAGAACATTCTAAGTCGAACCATGGGCGTGCCTATCTTTCAGGAACAGGCAATGAAGATCGCAATGGTTGCGGCAGAGTTCTCAACCGCTGAGGCAAATGAGTTGCGCAAAGCCATGGCGACCTTCCGGTCCAAGGGGACAATTGGCATGCTCGAGGACAAGATGGTGGGGCGCATGATTGGGCGTGGGTATGACGCTGAATTTGCCCATCGCTGTTTCAATCAGATCAAAGGGTTTGGTGACTATGGTTTCCCCGAAAGCCATGCTGCCAGCTTTGCCCATTTGGTCTATGTGTCGAGCTGGATCAAACATCACTACCCTGATGTGTTCTGTGCTGCGCTACTCAATTCCCAGCCGATGGGCTTTTATGCGCCTGCGCAACTGGTACGTGATGCACGGGAACATGGGGTAAAGGTGCGCCCAGTGGATGTGAATTTCAGCGAATGGGACAATACGTTGGAACCGATTGGGCCAGATCAGTTTGCTTTGCGTTTAGGACTGCGACAGGTCGATGGGCTGCGCCGCGATGTGATTGAGCGGATGATGTCGGTGCGTGATACTCCTTTTACAGATTTGGAAGATTTCAAGGTCCGTACCAATGCGGATGCAGGTACGATGCGTAAACTGGCGGCGGCGGATGTCTTTCGATCAATGGGATTGGATCGCAGACAGGCGTTGTGGGACGCGCGGGCGCTGAAAGATGCGCCTGACTTGCCGTTGTTTACGACCGGACAAGACGAGGGGACAGAGGTGATGTTTCCACTGCCCAAAATGCCCACCTGTGAACATGTGGTGGCGGATTATCAAACGCTGCGCCTGTCCCTAAAGGCGCACCCAATGTCATTCTTGCGCGCCAGCATGACGCGACAGGGGTACTCATCTGCCAATGATCTGAAGCACATGCGCAATGGGCAAAGGATTTCGATGGCGGGTATCGTGCTGATCCGTCAACGTCCCGGTACCGCCAAGGGTGTGTGTTTCATTACCATCGAAGATGAGATTGGGGTCGCCAATCTGGTGGTCTGGTCCAAAGTCATGGCCACCTATCGCAAGGTCGTGATGCGTGCACGGGTCATCGATGTGCGCGGCGTTGTACAGCGGGAGGGTGATGTCATTCACATCATCGTAAACCACCTGGTAGATCGCACAGATGCATTGGACCGGTTATCAAACGATGTTCCTGACGCACCGATGACGACGATCCCTAAGGGGACACACCGCCATCCACGCGATGTACGGGTTATCCCAAAGTCGCGAGATTTTCACTAAGTGCGTCTTCAGTTCAAGCTGCGCAGCAGTTCCAGCGAAGGTGTACCAGTGGCAGCCAGACCGCGACTGGCCTGATAGGCGCGGATTGCTTTTTCGGAGTTAGGGCCAAGCACGCCGTCGGCCCCATCGGTATCAAACCCATTGGCGGTCAGACGTTTTTGCAATGCAATACGGTTGTCTTTGGTTAGGCCGTTTTTGTCAGGTGGGAAGCTGGTGCGTAAAGGCCCACCACCACCAATTCGATCTGCGAGATGCCCCACACCAATCGCGTAGGCATCCGAGTTATTGTAGCGTTTGATTGCACGAAAATTCCCTGTCACGGTAAACTTTGGGCCACCCGCTTGGGGTTGGATCACATTGCCGCCAGAGCTGCTAGTTTCCGCGCCCCAGCGTACACCGCGCGTCCAGCCATTGCGCTGAAGATAGGCGGCGGTTGAGGCCAGTGCATCTGTCGGATCATCCGACCAAATATCATGACGACCATCGCCTGTGAAATCAACGGCGAAGGCTTGATACGATGTAGGGATGAATTGGGTGTGACCCATAGCGCCAGCCCAACTGCCAGTCATTCTTGAGGCAGGAATGTCACCGTTCTGAATGATCTGTAGCGCTGCGATCAATTGCTTTTCAAAGAACGAACCACGTCGTCCATCAAAGGCCAAAGTCGATGTGGCTGAGATAACCGAAACGTCGCCGCGCCGTTCGCCAAAGAAGCTTTCCAATCCCCAGATCGCCGCGATAATTTCTGCGTCCACGCCGTATTTAGATTCAAGTGAGTTCAATGTTCCACGGTGCCTAGCAAACGCAGCGCGTCCTTTACGTACACGTTCGTCAGAGGCGGCAATGGACAGGTAGTCTTCGAGGGTGTGTTTGAATTCGGTTTGGTTTCTGTCGCGCTTCACCACGCCGGGCAAGTAACCTGTGTTGCGAAAGGCTGCGCGCAATGTAGACGCGGAAATGCCTTTGGCTTTGGCGCGTGGATAAAAACCACGGACCCATGCGCTATAGGCACTGTTAGATACAGGGCGCAAATCAGAGGTCACAGCTTTTGCACGTGCGGGGCCTGAAGCGACCGTGCTTGTGCATCCTGATAATCCCAGCGCCGCAACGCCAAGTGCAAAGATCCGTCTGTTAATATGCATTGGGCTGCTCACCTCTTATCATTGTTTTGCGCACCCTATAGCGTTGAGGGTGTTCCCGCAAAACGCGAACCGATGTGATGCTTTTTCGATCGGCTGGAAATTGCCAATGTGGCGTGCTGCCCTTAGTTGGCGCGCAGAAAACCACCAATGTTTTGTTTGGCAATCGTGCGGGCAACCAAGACGGCACCGATCCAACCTGTGCAAACTGCGGCGGCAATGCCCAACCAAACGCCCCAAACGCTGAAGTCCAAAACTCCAATGAAAATCCAGATAAAGAAACCAACCGCGATACCTTGACGATAAATGCTAAGCCAAAGGGTCCAGATGGGTTTCTTCAACGCTTGAAGAAGCGAATTGATTGAGAAGAGCATCATATAAATTGGGAACAAAAACCCGTCCACATGCAGATAGCTGGTTCCGATCGCGATCACTTCAGGGTCTTTGGTAAAGATCGACATCAACATCGAACCACCTAGCCAGAATATGGGTGCTGCAATCGCGGTCATTGCAAAGCCTAGCTTCCAGCAAAAAACCAGTGCCTCGCGGACGCGGTCAAATTCTTTGGCACCAAAGTTCTGACCCGCGATGGGCAGTAACGCCCCCGTCATACCCAGAACAGGCAGCAACAAGATTTGTTCAATCCGTAGCGCAACCCCGTAGGCGGCAATGGCTGGTTCGCCAAAACCCTTGAGGGCGTACTGAACAACAAAGCTGGAAAAAAACATCACCATCATCGCCATTGTCGCGGGCAACATTTGTCCAAGTATACCACGATAGCTTTCAAGATCAGGTATGAATTCAGACAGGAGAACACCCTGCATGATTTCAAGTCTGAAAATCTGGCGCAGGATGAAAATCATCACACCTGTCTGGCTGATGACAGTGGCCAAGGCGATGCCGTTAAACCCCATGCCGTCCCACACGCCAGGGATGCCAAACATCAACAGCGGGTTTAAAATGACGTTGGCAAAGAACGCCCCCATCAAGGCGCGCTGCAATGAACGGGAGTCGCCATGCGCTTGCAAAATTCCGTTGCCACCGTAGGCCAACATGAAACCGGGCAGGGCCACAATCAACCAGTGGAAATAACCAGTGCCTGCATCACGGTAGCCACCGGGTTCAGAAACGATTTCGATCAACTTAGGGCCAAGCCATAGGGCAACGACCATAAAAATTGCAGTGACAATCACGCCAAAGCTAAGGCCCTGTGCCGCCAGCTTGCGTGTGCCGGATGTATCTTTTGCCCCTTTGGCATTGCTGACCAGCGCGCTTAGGCCCGACCCCAATCCAAAGCCCACAGCTAAAAAGATAAAGAACGCCTGATAACCAATAGCTAAGCCCGCTTGGGCCTCTGTCGAAAGGCGCCCTGCGTAGTATACATCAACCACGTTATAGAGCGTTGCGAACAACATGCCTAAGGCGGCAGGGATTGCGAGGTTCTTAAAGTGCAGGACCATTGGGCCTGTCGTTAGGTCGTCCTGCGCCATTTTTAGGCCTCGCTGCTGTTCATGCGTCTCTCAAGCCACCGAACGCCAGCGGATACAATCAAAATCAACACAAGGTATTCCAAGACAAGGATCGTGTAGATCTCAAGCGGGCGGTATTCTGATACGACCAACTCGTTCGCCTTACGGGTCAATTCCTGCATCCCAATGACGGACACCAGCGATGACATCTTCAGCATATAGACCAGCTGATTGCCTAATGCCGGCAGGATACGACGGATCGCTTGGGGCAGGATCACATAGCGCATCGTATCGCGGTAATTCAGCGAGATAGACTGCGCGGCCTCGTATTGGCCTTTGCTGATCGATTGAATACCTGCGCGAAAAATCTCAGCCTGAAAGGCGCTGTCGGACAGGGCCAAGGCAAAGACGCCAGCCCAGAAGACGTTCAACGTGATACCACTTAACTGGGGCAAGCCGTAGTAAACCCACAGGATCAGAACAAGGATCGGAACCGCGCGCACGATTTCAACATAGGTGCGATTAAACGCACGCCATGCTTTCTTTTCCGACAGACCAGGCAGGGCGACCAACAGACCGACGATGACGGAAATGATGATCGCTGTTAGGGACATCAGGATCGTGTTGTAGGCACCTGTTGCCATAAAGCGCAGGTTGTTGGCACCATTGGTGGTCGTGGGATCAACAACGTACCACCCCCAGTTTCCAGAACATCCCGAAAGGATCAAAAGAAGGGGCAGAAGGACAATAACGCGTTTCATATCAACTGCTCCTAGTGGTTCAAAATTTGTTTGATGAATGCGGCAAAGCGATCAGACTTTGGTGCTGTAAAGACATCTTCGGGGGTGCCGATTTCGACGATCTCGCCTTTGTCCATGAACACCATCTTATCAGCCACACGGCGGGCGAACCCCATCTCGTGTGTTACAACGATCATTGTCATCCCGCTGGTCGCCAGCTCGGTCATTACGTCCAAAACTTCTGCGATCATTTCAGGATCGAGGGCAGATGTGGGTTCGTCAAACAACATGATCCGCGGTTCCATGCACAGGCTGCGGGCAATCGCGACGCGTTGTTGTTGACCGCCCGAAAGTTGGCGTGGCAGTTTATCTGCCTGATCGGGAATTTGAACGCGTTCAAGATACAGCATCGCGCGTGCCTTGGCCTCGTCCTCTGACAAACCAAGTACGCGGCGTGGTCCCAACGTTAGGTTCTCAAGGACCGTCAAATGTGGAAACAGATTGAACTGTTGAAACACCATCCCGACGGTGCCGCGAATTTTATCAAGACTGCCTTGGCTTTGGGTGAGGGTCACACCATCAACAACTATCTCACCGAGCTCATGTGCCTCAAGGCGATTGATGCAGCGGATCAGTGTGGACTTTCCAGACCCAGATGGCCCGCAAATCACGACACGTTCGCCCAGCTTCACATCCAGCGTCACGTCTTCCAAGGCTTGGAAATCGCCAAAGTGTTTAGACACTCCACGCATCTGGATTAGATTTGGCTGATCAGTCATAAACGAGATTGCTTTCCAATTTTCAAGGTTTCGTTAGTGATTTGGCTCCGAAAAAGAGTTTCTTTGCACTAGGACTTTCCTATCCTATCTAGCAAGCTAGCTATCAACTACCGTTTGAAAAGGGAAACAAATGAAAATATTTAAAATTGCAGCAACCGCCGTCATTCTGGCCGCGAGCTCAGTTCAAGCAAATGCGCAATCCGCGCTGAGCGAAATCCTATCTGGTGGCGTGCTCAAGGTTGGAACAACTGGCGACTGGAACCCGATGACGATGCGCGAAGTCGCAACAAACACATATGAGGGTTATGACATCGACGTGATGACAGCCTTGGCTGCCGATCTGGGCGTCGAGGTTGAGTTTGTTCCAACGGACTGGAAAACACTGGTCGCAGGCGTAACATCTGGTCAATACCACATCACGGGCTCTGCATCAGTCTCACCAGCACGTGCAAAGGCCGCGGGTTATTCCAACAGCTACTTCTCATTGGCAACAGTGCCATTGACGCTGAAGAAAAATGCAGACCGCTTTAACAGCTGGGACGATCTGAACAAAGCAGACGTTTCTGTTGCGGCCACATTGGGCACAACACAAGAAACACAAGTAAAGCAGTACTTCCCTGATGCAACACACCGCATCGTCGAAGCACCAGCACGTGACTTCCAAGAAGTGTTGTCAGGTCGTGCAGACGCAAACATCACGTCAAACGTTGAAGCAAACAAATTGGTTGCTCAGTATGACCAACTGATGATCGTGCCAGTGGCTGAAGGTCGTTCACCGACACCAATCGCGATGTTGTTGCCACAAGCAGACCAAGTGTGGATCAACTACGTGAACACGTGGATTACATTGAAGCAAGAGCAAGGCTTCTTTGACGAATTGGGCGTGAAATGGCAGCTGTTGGCTGAATAATCGCACTCTATTACTATCGGGCCAGTCGTTTGTTCGGCTGGCCCTTTTTCATTTCTGACAGGCAGGTTTGATATGCTGACTATATACACCGTTCCCGTAGCGACCTACTGCGCCAAGCTGCGCGTTATGATGCGCCACAAGTCGATCGCATGGGAAGAACTGCCGCCCCCAGGTGGCTACGGTTCAGCAGAATATAAAGCGATCGTGCCATCTGGCAATTTGCCCGCAATGATCCTTGATGGATTTATGTTGTCAGATTCCGAGGCAATTGCTGAATACCTGAATGAAGCTTTTCCCCAGACGCCGATGCTGCCTGACACAGTGCAGTTGCGTGCCAAGGCACGCGAAAAAGGGCGTTTCCATGATACGCGTTTGGAGCCCTCAGTACGTGCCCTCTATGCCCAAGTGGCTTACGAGACCCGCGACGCAGAAGCCGTTAAAGCTGGCGGCGCTGTTATTTCCAAACACCTTGAGGCCTTGGCGCTTCTGATTAGCGATCCAACCCTACCAACGGATAAGCTGTGGCTGTGCGATTGTGGGTTTGCAGTGACCTTTGCATGGATCAAAGCGTTTCAAGCGGCATTCGATTTGCCGGTTGTTTGGCCTAAAACTATTGTCGCCTACGAGGCGCGCATCCATCAGTATGCAGCGGTATCAGACGAGCTGACGCACTATAAGCCAGCGATGGATGACTACCTCCAAAAGGCAAAGCCACCTGCCGCCTAAGGTTTCTTTGGGATTCGCCCAACAATTACTTGCTTTCGCCCGCGACTCGACCTACACGCGGCCAAGTTCTGTTGGGGTGTGCTTTTGCGCGCCCTTCTCAGTTCTTTACAAAGACGCGATGAAGGTGTGCGGTGAGCGTACATCCTCCTCTCCGATCTAAGCCCTAGTTAGGGATGATGACAAATGGCACAAAGCCAAAATATCCGCATCCGTTTGAAGGCGTTTGATTACCGCGTGTTGGATTCTTCCACACAGGAAATCGTAAACACCGCTAAACGTACCGGTGCATCTATTCGCGGCCCAATTCCGCTGCCGAATAAGATTGAAAAATTCACAGTTCTACGTGGTCCACACGTTGACAAAAAATCCCGTGACCAATTTGAAATCCGCACGCACAAGCGCTTGCTGGATATCATTGATCCGACTCCACAAACGGTAGACGCGCTGATGAAGCTCGACCTTGCCGCTGGTGTGGACGTCGAGATCAAGTTGCAGTCTTAAGGAGGGTATAGAATATGCGCTCTGGAATTCTCGCAAAGAAATTGGGCATGACCCGCTTGTTCATGGAAGATGGTAAACAGATCCCTGTTACTGTTCTTCAATTGGACGGCCTTCAGGTTGTGACACAACGGACAATGGAAAAAGACGGCTACACAGCTGTTCAGCTTGGTGCAGGTACGCCCAAGGTAAAACGTGTAAGCAAAGCCATGCGCGGCCACTACGCTGCACAAAAGGTTGAGCCAAAGCGTAAGCTGGTCGAATTCCGTGTTTCCGAAGATAACTTGATCAGCGTCGGTGAAGAACTGTCCGCTGAGCATTACCTTGACGGTCAAAAAGTTGACGTATCAGGCACATCCATTGGTAAAGGTTTCCAAGGTGCCATGAAGCGTCACAACTTTGGTGGCTTGCGCGCGACGCACGGTGTTTCCGTGTCTCACCGTTCGCACGGTTCCACTGGTCAGTGTCAAGATCCTGGTAAAGTTTTCAAAGGCAAGAAAATGGCCGGTCACATGGGCGCAGCTCGTGTAACTACGCAAAATCTTGAAGTTGTAAAAACTGACGCAGAACGTGGCTTGATCATGATCAAAGGCGCCGTTCCTGGCTCCAAAGGTGGTTGGGTTACAGTTAAAGATTCTGTGAAAAAGAAATTGCCTGATGGCGTGCCTTTCCCGGCCGCTTTGAAATCAGCAGCTGCAGCGGCACCAGCCGAAGCGCCTGCGGAAGGTGGTGAAGCATGAAACTTGACGTAATCAAATTGGACGGCACAGCAGCTGGTACTCTGGATTTGGACGAGGCCTTGTTTGGTCTTGAGCCACGTGCAGACATCTTGCACCGTGTTGTTCGCTGGCAGCGCAACAATGCGCAAGCTGGTACGCACAAAGTTAAGACACGTTCTGAAGTCAAATACTCTACCAAGAAGATCTATCGTCAGAAAGGTACCGGCGGCGCACGTCACGGTGCACGTTCTGCTCCGATCTTCCGCGGTGGTGGTGTTTACAAAGGTCCAGTTGTGCGTTCGCACGGCCACGATCTTACTAAAAAGTTCCGTAAATTGGGTCTTTGTCACGCATTGTCCGCTAAAGCAAAAGCTGGCGAGTTGGTGATCATTGAAGACGCAAACTCAGATGGCAAAACTGCTGCTCTGGCCAAGACTGTTAAGAACCTTGGTTGGAAACGCGCTTTGGTTATCGATGGTGCTTCTGTAAATGCAGATTTCCTGAACGCGTCACGCAACATTGAAGGTTTGGATATCCTACCGACAATGGGTGCAAACGTATTTGATATCCTAAAGCGTGATACACTTGTCATCACGAAATCCGGGATCGAAGCACTGGAGGCTCGACTGAAATGAGCACTAAGGCAGAACATTACGACGTAATCCGCAAACCGATTATCACAGAAAAAGCGACACGTGCTTCTGAAGCAAACGCTGTTGTTTTCGAAGTGGCAATCGACAGCAACAAACCAATGATCAAAGCGGCTGTTGAAGCTCTCTTTGGTGTAAAGGTTAAAGCCGTGAACACCGCTATCACTAAAGGTAAAGTGAAACGGTTCCGCGGTGCGCTGGGTCGTCGGAAAGACGTGAAAAAGGCGTATGTGACTCTCGAAGAGGGTAACTCTATCGACGTCTCAACTGGGCTGTAAGCTTAGTTAAAACAATTTGGGGAAACCCCGTCTGTGTAAGCAGGCGGGGTTTTTCTGTTTTTGAGGTGTCGAACTTTGCGCCGAACACAATCGGTGGTCGAGACCGGTACGCAAAAAATGTTAATTATGCGCTGAAAACCAAACACTTCCACAAATTCATACGTTTTCGATTGGTATCACCGCTGAAGACGATCATACGGTGCTATGTTCTTTAAACCTCTCAAATCAATGCTACACCACGCCCGCTATTTTCCGTTGTGGTCCGCGCTGACTGTTTTGCGCTGGCGTGCATTTGATTTGCGCTCTCGCGGGTTGGGGACAACACTGGGATTGATCGTGCGTTGGTTCCCACCGGCCACCCGCCGATTTGATCGCGAAGCCAAGCGCGTGTTCCCAGACATGAAGCGCAGTGCACGGACCAAGTTAGGCCAGTCGATGGGCCGCCAAATGGGACGTACGCTGTTTGAGATTTACCACCTCACGGAATTTCACACCCAACACCACAAATTTGAAACCACTGGTCCAGGTTTGGACGCGATCAAAGAAGCTAGCGCCGCAGGCAAAGGTGCGATCATCGTTTCTGGGCACTTTGGCCAATGGGAAGCTATTCGCGCCGTGGTCAAGATGAACGGCCTAGAAAGCGGCGCAGTTTATCGCCCGAACAAGAACCGCCATTATGAACGACGCCTGCTTGCTGGGATCAAAGCGGGCGGGCAACCTATTCTGGCAACAGGACGGGCAGGGACCAAAGCCCTTGTGCGCCATATCCGCAGTGGCGGCATCGTTTCGATCTTGATGGACGAGAAACAAGCCGAAGGGACAGGACTGCCGTTCCTAGGCCACGAAGCACTCACATCGCTATCCGCAGCACAGCTTGCGCTTAAATACGATGTGCCCTTGGTCCCCGCTTATGGGATCCGCATCGGGGACGGAAACGAATTCCACGTAGAGTTCGAAGCGCCAATCCCCCACTCTGATCCAGTGACCATGACACGCGCATTCAACGACAGCCTGTCCGCGCGGATCATGGCAAACCCAGACCAATGGTACTGGCTGCTGAGACGATGGGATCGGACTTAGGGGTGTAATGATCGACTAGGCAGCAACCTCTGTGCATGCCTTGGCACATTCCTCACCCAAACCACTTGACCCGACCCCCTGTCTTTTATAGGTGAGGCCATCGGCTCAGCCCCAGATTCGTCTGGGGCTTTGCTGTTGTTC
>DLQI01000119.1:12985-26404 GCA_002478745.1 Rhodobacteraceae bacterium UBA7436
AAGAACATCAATTCTGGGACCTTCGGGGCCCTATAACCATGACGGTGCACACTGCACCCGATAAGCAAAACGGAAGACATCAACATGGCACTTAAGTCGTATAAACCGACTACGCCAGGCCAACGCGGGTTGGTACTGATCGACCGTTCGGAGCTTTGGAAAGGCCGCCCGGTCAAAACTCTTACTGAGGGTTTGACCAAAAAAGGCGGACGGAACAACACCGGACGAATCACGATGCGTCGCAAAGGCGGGGGTGCAAAGCGCCTTTACCGTATCGTCGATTTTAGACGTAATAAAATGGATGTATCGGCTACTGTCGAACGCATCGAGTATGACCCTAACCGCACAGCCTTTATCGCGCTCGTAAAATACGACGACGGTGAGCAGGCATACGTACTGGCGCCACAGCGCCTTGCGATTGGTGATAAAATCATCTCTGCGGCCAAAGCGGACATCAAGCCAGGCAACGCAATGCCGTTCTCTGGCATGCCAATCGGCACGATCATCCACAACATCGAAATGAAACCTGGTAAGGGCGGTCAAATCGCTCGTGCTGCTGGTACATACGCACAATTCGTGGGCCGTGATGGCGGCTACGCTCAGATCCGTTTGAGCTCTGGCGAATTGCGTCTTGTTCGTCAGGAATGCATGGCCACCGTTGGTGCCGTGTCTAACCCAGACAACTCGAACCAGAACTTCGGTAAAGCGGGCCGTATGCGTCACAAGGGCATTCGTCCTTCTGTGCGTGGTGTCGTAATGAACCCGGTCGATCACCCTCACGGTGGTGGTGAAGGTCGGACCTCAGGTGGTCGTCACCCGGTTTCCCCATGGGGCAAACCAACTAAAGGTGCACGTACTCGCAACAAAAACAAAGCGTCGCAAAAGCTTATCATTCGCTCGCGTCACGCCAAGAAGAAGGGACGTTAATCTATGTCTCGTTCCGTTTGGAAAGGTCCTTTTGTCGACGCGTATGTGTTGAAAAAGGCCGAAGCGACTGCTGAAAGCGGCCGCCACGAAGTGATCAAGATCTGGTCACGTCGTTCTACAATCCTGCCACAATTTGTTGGTCTGACTTTTGGCGTTTATAACGGCCACAAGCACATCCCAGTGAACGTCACTGAGGATATGATTGGCCAGAAATTTGGTGAGTACTCACCAACGCGTACCTATTACGGTCACGCGGCTGACAAGAAGGCGAAGCGCAAATGAGCAAGGATAAGAACCCTCGCCGCGTTGCTGATAACGAAGCAATGGCAAAAACACGCATGTTGCGCACCAGCCCTCAAAAGCTGAACCTAGTTGCGCAACTCATCCGCGGCAAAAAAGTGGACAAGGCCCTAACAGACCTAACGTTCTCTAAAAAGCGTATCGCTGGTGACGTGAAAAAATGCCTGCAGTCAGCAATTGCTAACGCAGAAAACAACCACAACCTTGATGTAGACGAGTTGATCGTTGCAGAAGCTTGGGTCGGCAAGAACATGACAATGAAACGTGGTCGTCCACGTGCTCGTGGTCGTTTCGGCAAGATCCTCAAGCCTTTCGCAGAGGTTACAATCTTGGTTCGTCAAGTTGAAGCAACATCAGGGGAGCAAAGCTAATGGGTAATAAAGTAAATCCAATCGGCATGCGCCTTCAGGTTAACCGTACTTGGGATAGCCGCTGGTATGCAGACACTAAGGATTTCGGGAACTTGCTTCTTGAAGACCTTAAAATGCGCGAATTCATCAAAGTTGAGTGCAAACAAGCGGGTATTGCCCGTGTGATCATCGAACGCCCACACAAGAAGTGCCGCGTTACGATCCACACTGCACGTCCAGGTGTAATCATCGGTAAGAAAGGTGCAGACATCGAAGGTCTGCGCAAGAAACTGGCGAATTTCACTGACTCTGAATTGCACCTCAACATCGTTGAAGTCCGCAAGCCAGAAATGGATGCAGCTCTTGTTGGTGAATCCATCGCACAGCAATTGGAACGCCGTGTTTCTTTCCGTCGCGCTATGAAGCGTTCGGTTCAGAATGCAATGCGTATGGGTGCCCTTGGTATCCGTATTAACCTTGCTGGTCGTTTGGGCGGCGCAGAAATCGCGCGTACTGAATGGTACCGTGAAGGTCGCGTTCCGCTGCACACCTTGCGTGCCGACATCGATTACGCACACGTTGAAGCGATGACTGCTTATGGCATCATCGGGATCAAAACCTGGATCTTCAAAGGCGAGATCATGGAACACGATCCAGCAGCGCGTGACCGTAAAGCACAAGAACTCCAAGACGGCCCAGCACCTCGCGGTGCCGGCGGTCGTCGTTGATAGGGGGGCGCACAGATGCTTCAGCCAAAACGTACCAAATTCCGCAAGCAGTTTAAGGGCTCCATTAAGGGTCTTGCTAAAGGCGGTTCCGATCTGAACTTTGGGACTTACGGTCTTAAGGCAACAGAGCCTGAGCGTATCACTGCACGTCAAATCGAAGCGGCTCGCCGCGCGATGACACGTCACATGAAACGTCAGGGTCGTGTCTGGATCCGCATCTTCCCAGATGTGCCAATCACAGCCAAACCTATCGAAGTTCGTATGGGTAAAGGTAAAGGCTCTGTCGACCGTTGGGCCGCCAAAGTTAAGCCTGGCCGCGTGATGTTTGAAATCGACGGCGTTGACGAAGTCATCGCACGTGAGGCATTGCGCCTAGCAGCTATGAAGTTGCCGATCAAAACACGTGTTGTGGTTCGCGAAGACTGGTAAACCCTCGCGCCTAGGCGCATTGGTTTAGAAATTAGGACGCCCCCGCCGAGTGATCGGTGGGGGCTTTCTGTTTGTGTCGTTTCCCGCGATGGGTCATGCCTCTTCTATGAAAATATTTCGCACACTATTTGCCAGCCGCATTCTTAGGTTTGCCGTCCTTTCAGTACTGTTGATTGTCGCCATGTACCTCATCCGGATTGCTGCGACCATCGTGTACTGGTCAGGGAAGCTGTACCGCCCTGGAGTGTCGACAGGAATTTGGGGCTTCTTCTTTTGGGTGTCCGCGTCGACGATGGGGTTCTTAACACTTGTTTGCCTTTTCCTTCGCCCAGCAAAAGTCCGTCTTATTCTGTTGGGATATAATCCGTTGGCGTTGGTTGAATTGTTTTCCGTCTTTCGTCATGAAAACCACGATATTTGGTTCTGGGTGACGTTCCTGATGTCGGCCTTTGCCTCAAATCTGATCCTCTACTTTGCGATGCGTTTTGACCGTGGCGCTAAAACGGGGTCTTCCTAACAGGGGGATGTGCTGTATTTTAGGGGAGATGCTGGCGTTTTGGCGTCCTTGCCCACTACATCTAGCGGTCGCTCGCACTTACGTGATACCGACACAATACCGACGTGATGCCGATAATGAAAAGTGGGTAAATCCGTTGCTTTCCCTATAAAACAAAAGGGACTTGCCACACATCCCAAACCCTCCTATACGCAGCCATCTACTATGGACTCCACCAGAATCATGGTCACCCTAATGGGGCCAGCTGGTGATGTTGAAAGGAAAAGGCGATGAACGCCCAAGAACTACACGATCTGACACCAGATCAGCTTCGCGAAAAGCTAGCTGAGATGAAAAAAGAAAGCTTCAACTTGCGCTTCCAAGCTGCAACTGGCTCTCTTGAAAACCCTGCGCAAATCCGTGTTGCACGTCGCAACGCTGCACGCGTTAAAACAATCTTGAACCAAAAAGCCGCTGCTGCGGCGTCTGAATAAGGAGCACACCAATGCCTAAACGTATTTTGACCGGCACAGTGACTTCTGATGCTAACGCCCAAACAGTAACGGTTTCCGTAGAGCGCCGCTTTACGCACCCGGTTCTAAAGAAAACCATCCGTAAGTCCAAGAAGTACCGGGCTCACGATGAACAGAATGCCTTCAAAACTGGTGATCAAGTTCGTATTATCGAATGCGCACCGAAGTCGAAGACAAAACGCTGGGAAGTGCTCACAGCATAAGCTGCGACTACTAACAGTATAATCGAAACCCTAGGGATCAGGCACGCATCGCCCCCTACAGGTCGGGAGAAACCATATGATCCAGATGCAGACAAATCTTGAGGTAGCTGACAACAGCGGCGCACGCCGTGTTCAGTGCATCAAGGTTCTGGGTGGTTCCAAGCGTAAATACGCATCCGTAGGCGACATCATTGTCGTCTCGGTTAAGGAAGCCATTCCACGTGGCCGTGTTAAGAAGGGTGACGTCCGTAAGGCCGTCGTCGTTCGCACGGCAAAAGAAGTTCGTCGCGACGATGGCACAGCTATTCGTTTTGACGGCAACGCCGCTGTTATTTTGAACAACAATAACGAGCCAGTAGGTACACGTATCTTTGGCCCAGTTGTTCGCGAATTGCGCGCGAAAAACTTCATGAAAATCATTTCCCTTGCTCCGGAGGTGCTTTGATATGGCTGCTAAGTTGAAAAAGGGTGACAAGGTTACTCTTCTTACCGGTAAGGACAAAGGCAAAGAGGGTACAATCTCTTCCATTGATCCAAAAGCGGGTAAAGCTGTTGTAGAGGGTCTGAACATTTCGATCCGCGCAACGCGCCAAACTCAAGAATCCCAAGGCGGCCGCATTCCTAAAGCTATGCCAATCGCACTCAGCAACCTTGCGTTGCTTGATGCAAACGGCAAAGCAACACGTGTTGGCTTCAAGATGGACGGCGAAAACAAAGTACGTTTCGCTAAGACAACAGGGGATGTGATCTAATGACTGATTATACACCTCGCCTAAAAACTTCTTATGTCGACACAATCCGTGCCGCCATGAAGGAAGAATTTGGCTATAAAAACGACATGATGATCCCTCGTTTGGACAAAATCGTGTTGAACATCGGCTGCGGTGCAGCTGCTGTACGTGACAGCAAGAAAGCCAAATCAGCTCAGGGCGACCTGACATTGATTGCTGGCCAAAAAGCTTTGACCACGATTGCCAAAAAATCCATCGCTGGTTTCCGTGTACGTGAAGAAATGCCAATGGGTGCGAAAGTTACCTTGCGCGGCAATCGCATGTACGAATTCCTAGATCGTCTGACCACAATTGCTATGCCACGTATTCGCGACTTCCGCGGCGTATCTGGCAAATCCTTTGACGGTCGTGGCAACTATGCCATGGGCCTAAAAGAGCACCTCGTATTCCCAGAAATCGATTTCGATAAAATTGATGAAAACTGGGGTATGGATATTGTGATCGCCACTACGGCGAAAACCGATGACGAAGCAAAAGCATTGTTGAAAGCTTTCAACATGCCTTTCAACTCGTAAGCGGGAGGGAATAGATATGGCTAAAAAATCCATGATCGCACGCGAAGTTAAGCGTGAGAAGCTTGTAAAGCAGTACGCAGAACGTCGTGCAGCCTTGAAAGCAATCGTAAGCAATCAAGACCTACCTATGGAAGAGCGTTTTCGCGCTACTCTTAAGTTGGCTAAATTGCCGCGTAACTCGTCCAAAGTACGCTTGCACAACCGTTGCCAGCTAACTGGTCGTCCACACGCTTACTACCGTAAGCTTAAAATTTCGCGGATCGCGCTACGGGACCTCGGCTCTGCCGGTCAAATCCCTGGCATGGTCAAGTCGAGCTGGTAAGGAAGGGCATTAGATATGAACGATCCTATCGCAGATATGCTCACACGCATTCGTAACTCTTCATTGCGCGGCAAATCCGTAGTCGAGACACCAGCTTCAAAGTTGCGTGCTTGGGTATTGGACGTGTTGGCTGATGAAGGCTACATTCGCGGCTATGAAGCAACGACAGGCAAAGATGGTCACCCGGCTATCGAAATCAGCCTGAAGTACTACGAGGGCGAACCTGTTATTCGTGAATTGAAGCGGGTTTCAAAACCTGGTCGTCGCGTTTACATGGGCGTTAATGACATTCCAGTGGTCCGTCAGGGCCTAGGCGTGTCGATTGTCTCCACCCCACAGGGTGTGATGTCGGACGCAAAAGCACGTGCAGCCAATGTTGGCGGCGAAGTGCTCTGCACCGTATTCTANNATGTCTCGTATTGGTAAAAAACCAGTCGGTCTTCCAGCAGGCGTAACAGCTTCTGTGTCCGGCCAAACTATCGAAGTCAAAGGCCCAAAGGGCACACGTTCGTTCTCAGCAACGGATGATGTGACAATTTCGGTTGAAAATGACGCTGTAACTGTCACTCCACGTGGCAAATCCAAGCGTGCACGCCAGCAGTGGGGCATGTCCCGCACACGCGTTGCAAACTTGGTTGTTGGCGTTACTGACGGCTTCAAAAAGGAACTAGAGATCCAAGGTGTTGGTTATCGTGCTGCCATGACTGGCAACACGCTTAAGCTTAACTTGGGCCTGTCTCACGATGTTGATTATGTTGCACCTGAAGGCGTAACAATCACATCTCCAAAGCAAACCGAAATTGTGGTTGAAGGCATTGACGAACAAGCTGTTGGTCAAGTTGCTGCCGAAATTCGCGCTTGGCGTAAACCAGAGCCTTATAAAGGCAAAGGTATTCGCTATAAGGGTGAATTCGTCTTCCGCAAAGAAGGCAAGAAGAAGTAAGGAACGCACAGATGGCAAACAGCAAAAGAACACTGTTTCTGAAGCGCCGCATGCGCGTTCGGAACAAACTACGCCGGGTAAACGCGGGACGCTTGCGTCTCTCCGTTCACCGCTCAAACAAAAACATCAGCGCCCAGTTGATCGACGATGTGAATGGCGTGACGCTTGCGTCAGCATCCACACAAGAAAAATCATTGGGTGTTGTTGGCAAAAACAACGTTGAAGCGGCTGCTAAAGTCGGTACAGCGATTGCTGAGCGGGCACTTAAAGCAGGCGTTGAAACCGCTTACTTTGACCGTGGTGGTTTCCTCTTTCACGGTAAGGTTAAAGCAGTTGCTGACGCCGCTCGTGAAGGTGGCTTGAAGATCTAAACGACTTGAAGGCGGCTCCTTTCGTTAGGGGCCGCCTCGATGATCCGGGGACAGTCGTCCACTTGGATCGAAATTAACGAGCGCTTGCTCACTCATTAAAGGATGTTCTCATGGCAGAACGTGAAAACCGTCGCGGCCCACGCCGCGATCGTGAAGAAACACCGGAATTTTCGGATCGCCTAGTCGCGATCAACCGTGTTTCAAAAACTGTTAAAGGTGGTAAGCGCTTTGGCTTCGCCGCACTTGTAGTTGTTGGTGACCAAAAAGGTCGCGTCGGCTTTGGTAAAGGTAAAGCGAAAGAGGTTCCTGAAGCCATTCGCAAAGCCACAGAGCAAGCAAAACGCCAAATGATCCGTGTTCAATTGCGCGAAGGCCGCACATTGCACCACGATATGGAAGGCCGTCACGGCGCAGGCAAAGTTGTTATGCGTTCCGCACCTGAAGGTACTGGTATTATTGCTGGTGGTCCGATGCGTGCTGTTTTCGAAATGTTGGGTGTTAAAGACGTTGTGTCTAAATCCATCGGTTCGCAAAACCCGTACAACATGATCCGCGCCACTATGGACGGTCTACGCAAAGAGTCTTCGCCTCGTGCGGTTGCTCAACGTCGTGGCAAAAAAGTAGCTGACATTCTGCCAAAGCGTGATGACGCGCCGGCTGCAGAAGCAACTGCTGAAACAGCAGAAGCATAAGGACCAGCATCATGGCTAAAACAATCGTTGTAAAACAAACTGGCTCTCCAATCCGTCGCCCTGCAAAACAGCGCGCAACTTTGGTTGGTCTTGGCTTGAACAAAATGCACAAAACACGCGAATTGGAAGACACACCTTCCGTACGCGGCATGGTGCGCTCGATCTCTCACATGGTTGAGATCATCGAAGAAAAAGGCTGAACCTAACGGTTCAGCATAGGGCAGGGCTCATCCCGCCTGAGATAGAAACGCCTCGTTGGAAACAGCGGGGCGTTTTCTATTTCTGTGCAGCGATTATTTCAGATTTGCTTAGTTGATATTTGTCGGCGAACTTGTGACGTGCCGCGACCAACCGAGGATCGTCTGGTTTAAGGCCGAGCGTCTTAATGAATTCGATGCGTTGTTGTGACACTAATTCATCTCGGCCAATTGCGGTGCCCATAAACCGATCAATGACATTGCCGCCGGGTGAGACATGAAACCAACGTTTGAAATCACGGAAATGATGTTGTGCGTGCAAACCGGTTACATGACGCTCTACCCAAGTCTTCTTAACCGGAAGATGAGCAGTCATATGAAACCATTCGTAGGTGAGGAAAGTTCCGACACCTCCAACTAAGACGAGCGCGGCTGGAATAACGCTTGAATATTCTGGCAGGACCAAGCTCGTCAGGAGCCATACCGCGCCGTAGTTAACCACTAAGATAGGTAATGAAATCCACGACGGAGCAAAGAAAAGAGGAATGTTAGTTGGGAAATCATGATGCCCATAATGTGCTTGATAAAGGATGTCGAACTTCCATTGTTCCGTGGGGGGTGGCAAATGAAAGATGTGCCTATGCAAAGAGTATTCATTGAGCATTTGTAGTGGGATACCAAGCAAAGCCACAAAGAGCGACCACCATGGTCCGTGGAGTATCACCAATATAAGACCAGCGATGAAAGCAAAGATCATAGGAGGGACCGATTGATGGCTCATCATGATCTTCAAACGGGATGGGATTTGGACTGTTTGTGACATCGTTAAATCACATCACATCAACTTGCTGCATGGCAACCATGTTCGTCACGTCAACTACCACTTGATCCATTTCGGCACGAGGGCTATACGCCCCACGTGGTCATCATTCAGGTGACTCGAAAACCAATCATGCCGTGGTTGTCCCATTTGCTTCTGGGGGCACATCCGGCGAAGGAGAAGCAAAATGTTTAAACTAAATGAACTACGCGACAACCCAGGCGCAACTAAACCACGCAAGCGCGTTGGTCGTGGTCCAGGTTCCGGCACCGGTAAAATGGGTGGCCGTGGTATCAAGGGTCAAAAATCACGTTCAGGTGTAGCGATCAAAGGTTTTGAAGGCGGTCAAATGCCTTTGTACCAACGTCTACCAAAGCGTGGCTTTAACAAGCCGAACCGTAAATCTTATGCGGTTATCAACCTTGGTCTTATCCAGAAATTCGTAGATGCAGGCAAAATCGACGCCAAAGCGGCAATCACTCACGATGTGTTGATCGCATCTGGTGCTGTACGTCGCGTATTGGACGGTATTCGCGTTCTTGCTAAGGGTGAAGTTACATCGAAGCTGAACATCGAAGTGCACGGCGCCTCCAAGTCTGCAGTTGAAGCTGTCGAAAAAGCTGGTGGTAAATTGACCCTCACAGCTAAAGTGGCACCAGCAGCAGCTGAGTAATTAGACCTTCGCACTTGTGAGTAGCAGTTTTGCCGCTTACATAGTCTTAGAGTTTTCCAAACGCCGCCCATCGGAAAACCGCTGGGCGGCGTTTTTTGTTAAAGAAAGAGCCTAATAATGGTATCTGCCGTCGAGAATATGGCCGCTAACACAAGCTGGTCTGCACTAGGTAAAGCAACGGACCTGCGCAATCGTATCCTGTTCACCCTTGGTTTGCTGATCGTATACCGCTTGGGCACATTTATTCCGGTTCCCGGGATTGATGGTGTCGCCCTTCGCCAGTTTATGGAAAGCGCCGGTCAAGGTATTGGCGGCATGGTTTCCATGTTCACTGGTGGTGCGCTTGGCCGTATGGGTATCTTTGCCCTAGGGATCATGCCCTACATCTCGGCCTCGATCATCGTTCAGCTGATGACCTCTATGGTCCCAGCCCTTGAGCAGATGAAGAAAGAAGGCGCGCAGGGCCAGAAAAAGATCAACCAGTACACCCGTTACGGTACAGTCGCTTTGGCCACTGTACAGGCTTACGGTTTGTCTGTTGGCTTGTTCAGCGGTGACTTCGTTCAGGACGGCATTACACAGTCCTACTTTATCTTCTCCTGCATGATCACTTTGGTCGGCGGTACAATGTTCCTGATGTGGTTGGGTGAGCAAATCACTGCACGCGGCATCGGCAACGGTATTTCCCTGATCATCTTCGTGGGCATTATCGCTGAAGTTCCAGCAGCATTGGCACAGTTCTTTGCGTCCGGTCGTTCTGGTGCAATCAGCCCCGGTGTTATCATTGGTGTGATTGTTATGGTCATCGGCACAATCGCATTCGTTGTGTTCATGGAACGCGCATTGCGTAAGATCCACATCCAATACCCACGTCGCCAAGTTGGCATGAAGGTATACGATGGCGGCTCTAGCCACTTGCCAGTCAAGGTTAACCCAGCCGGCGTTATCCCTGCGATTTTCGCAAGCTCATTGTTGTTGCTTCCTGTGACCATCAGCACTTTCTCTGGCAACTCTACGAGCCCAGTGATGTCATGGATGCTCGCGAACTTTGGTCCGGGTCAACCGTTGTACCTCTTGTTCTTCATCGCGATGATCGTGTTCTTTGCTTACTTCTACACATTCAACGTTTCGTTCAAACCTGATGATGTTGCAGACAACCTAAAAAACCAGAACGGTTTTGTTCCAGGTATCCGCCCGGGTAAGAAGACTGCGGAATATTTAGAGTACGTCGTGAACCGCGTTCTTGTTCTTGGTGCAGCTTATCTTGCAGCCGTCTGTGTGCTGCCAGAAATTCTACGTGGCCAATTCGCGATCCCGTTCTACTTCGGTGGGACATCGGTCTTGATCGTTGTGTCTGTGACTATGGATACAATTCAACAAGTGCAAAGCCACCTGCTTGCTCAACAGTACGAAGGCTTGATTGAAAAATCGAACCTACGTGGCAAAGGTAAAACACGCAAAAAACGGAGCCCGATCCGCAAATGAATATTATCCTGCTTGGACCGCCAGGTGCGGGTAAAGGGACGCAAGCGCGTCACCTGGTTGAAACACGCGGCATGGTGCAACTGAGCACTGGTGATATGTTGCGCGCTGCCAAAGACAGCGGATCTGAAATGGGCAAAGTTGTTGCCGATGTCATGGCCCGCGGTGCTTTGGTTACCGATGAGATCGTGATCGGATTGATCCGTGAGCAACTGAACACAGTCAAGGCCAACGGTTTTATCTTTGATGGCTTCCCACGGACCTTGGCCCAAGCGGATGCACTGACCCAACTGTTGACCAATGAAGGCGAAAGCCTTGATGCGGTCATAGAGATGGAAGTGGACGATACGGCACTGGTTGCACGCATCACAGCGCGTTCAACATGTGGCAACTGTGGTGAGGTCTACAACGACAACACCAAACCAGAGCCAGCTGACGGTAAATGTTCCAACTGTGGTGAAGCCGGGCAATTCCAACGCCGTGCTGACGACAATGAGGAAAGCCTGAAAACGCGCCTCATGGAGTATTACAAAAAGACATCACCGCTCATTGGTTATTACTATGCCAAAGAGATGCTGAACCGAATTGACGGTTTGGGTGATATCGAAGCCGTGCAAGGGGATATTGCTGCGGTATTGGATACCTAATTGGGGGCACCCATTGTCGCGGCGCAAGTTGTTTAGAACGAGGGACGTGACAATGAAATGGGTTTTTAGAATAGTTTTGGGAATTGCAGCGTTGATCGCTGCAATTTTCGTTTCTGCTATGCTGATGGGAACATCAGAGCGACCAATCCCTGACCGTTTGGCGGGATTTCATGAAACCACGCTAAGTGTCGCGCACCGTAATGCGCCGCTTTCAGTCTTCATGTGGTATCCGGCGACCAGCGATCAGGTGCCCGAACTGATTGGGCAAAACGCACTTTTCTATGGTTTCCACGCTTACCGCGACGGCACTACAGATTCTGAACCAAAACCAGTGGTTCTTCTTTCCCACGGATCGGGCGGGAATGCGAAGGGCATCGGATGGCTGGCAAGTGACCTTGCCACACGCGGATTTGTTGTGCTCGCGGTTAATCATCCGGGCACCACGTCACGCGATAGCCTGCCATCCGCGACTATTCGTATTTGGGAACGACCTGACGATTTAAAGGCGCTGTTGGATTTTGCTCAAGCAGGCCTACCCCTTGGTGTAACAGTCGACATGCATCGCGTTGGTGCAGTCGGGTTCTCGCTTGGTGGCTATAGCGTCCTAGGGCTTGGCGGTGCCGAAGTGTCAAAAGCAGGATTTATAGAGTATTGTGATCGCTTTCCTGATAAAATCGATTGCGGATGGATGAATGCGTCTGGCCTTGATCTGAATACGATTGATGAAGCCCGCTATGAGTCCTCAAACCTCGATCCGCGGGTTGGGGCGATCCTCTCGATTGACCCCGCGTTGCCTCAAGCATTGAAAACTGATGGGTTAAGTGCCGTCACCGTCGCCACCAGGATCGTGCAACTTGGCGAAACAGAAACAATACCTGAAGGTTTGCGTTGGGATAAGGCGGCAATGCAGCTTGTCAAAGGTGAGAGGGTGGTTGTGCCCAACACCTATCACTTCGCCTTTTTGGCGGAATGCAGCCGTCTTGGCAAAGTAGTGATTTCAATAGGCAGTGAAGAAAACATCTGCTCTGACCAAGGCACACGTGGCAGGGATAAGGTTCATACAGAACTACAACAAATCATAGGTGGCTTTTTGATAGATAAACTAGGCGCATCAAACTAGCTCACGGCCCTTGACGCATACAACAAAAGCCAATAATCAGCCGTATCTCTAGCGAGAATCAAACCGTGTGGCAGACTGTGTCCAAAATACGGGATCACCTGATCAGCTAAGGTCCGCAGGTATTCATACCATCGGGCTTCTGTTGTGAAAAAAGGGTCCGGAACTACGGACCCGCAACTAAAAGGAATTGCACACGTGGCACGTATTGCCGGCGTAAACATCCCGACTGCAAAGCGGGTTCCAATCGCCCTAACATATATCACCGGTATCGGTACAACTTCAGCTCAAGCAATCTGCGAAGCTGTTGGCATTGACGCGACTCGTCGCGTTAACGAATTGTCTGATGACGAAGTTCTAAAAGTTCGTGAACATATCGACGCAAACTACACCGTTGAAGGTGACCTGCGTCGTGACACGACAATGAACATCAAGCGTCTTATGGACCTTGGTTGCTACCGTGGCTTGCGTCACCGTCGTAACCTTCCTGTTCGTGGCCAGCGCACGCACACTAACGCTCGTACTCGCAAAGGTCCTGCAAAGGCCATTGCTGGTAAGAAGAAATAAGGGAGCTCTGATTAATGGCACGTGAAAAAGTTCGCGCGAAGAAAAAAGAGCGCAAAAATATCGCCGCAGGTGTGGTGCATGTTAACTCTTCTTTCAACAACACAAAAATCTTGATCTCAGACGTTCAAGGCAACGCAATTGCATGGTCTTCTGCCGGCACGATGGGCTTCAAAGGCTCACGTAAATCTACGCCATACGCGGCGCAGATGGCTGCTGAAGATGTGGCTAAGAAAGCTCAAGACCACGGCGTGAAAACGCTTGAAGTCGAAGTTCAAGGCCCAGGCTCTGGTCGTGAAAGCGCACTTCGCGCTTTGGC